>DLFX01000341.1:0-3773 GCA_002482405.1 Firmicutes bacterium UBA7709
ATATATCCGGCCATACCGGACACAGAGCTTCTCATGAACGTGATCCATGCGGCGAAGGACTGCGGCGTTCCTCATCATATCGGGAAGGCGAGAAGTCACGACAGCTTTTATATCGACAGAGAGGAGGAGATAAGCAGATATTGGGCCCAAAGGCGGGTCATGGGTTCCGATATGGAAACTGCGGCGCTGTTTACCATTGGAGCTCTGCGGGGCGTTACNNCTTCAATTTTAAACACCGTCGTGGAATATGAAGGGGACCTGAGAAATGAAATCAATCATTATGTAGACGGGGAAGCTTCCGTGAAGCAGGGTGAAAGAAATGAAATACTGGTCGCCCTGGAAGCATTTTTGGAAGCGGAAAAAGAAAAGAGATAGGAGTGTTAAATCATGAAAAGAAAATTATGGTCTTTGCAGTTTAATACGGCGACGCTTGTGCTGATACCGGCGGCTGTCGGCATCAACTATCTGGGCAAATTGTTCGCAGGATTGCTGAAACTCCCGCTTTGGCTGGATTCCATCGGCACCTGTATCTCCGCGGTTCTCGCCGGCCCCATCATAGGGGGAATTTGCGGCGCGATCAACAACATTATTTACGGTCTTACGATGGACCCGATTTCAACGGTCTATGCTTTAACAAATCTGGCTATCGGCATCGCGGTAGGTATTCTTGTCTATAAAGGGTTTATGAAAAATATAAAAGGCGCAATTATCACAGGTATTATCGTCGGCGTTGTCGCCGTTATCATTTCCACCCCGCTGAACATCATCTTTTGGGGAGGAACGACGGGCAATATCTGGGGAGACGCGTTATATGCATGGTGCGCTTCTCAGGGCATGCCGGTATGGATCTCGTCGGGGCTGGATGAACTGGTGGTAGACGTACCGGATAAACTGGTGGTCATCCTTATCGTATTTGCGATCATGAAGGGGCTTCCGAAGAATCTGGTCAATCTGTTCGGCAATGCGGAAGTGGAAAGCCTGGATGAAGTAAAGGACTTGGATGAAGGAAAGAACCTGGATGAATGAAAACGATAAGCTTATACATTGACAAGGGATCAAAACTCAACAGGACGGCTCCTGAAAGCAAGATCTTATACATCGTTACGGCAATCTCCGTGCCTGCCCTTCTGGGTATCCGGTGGGCAGGCGTCGGATTTATCCCGCTGAGCGCCATTTTATTGCTGTCGGGGAAGGTGTTGAAAAGGACGCTCCCGCTGCTGGGGGTGTCCGGCTTTGTGCTGTTTACCGTTCTGATCATCCAGGGACTGTTCTGGCATGGGAATACAGTGCCCCTCATTTCTTTCGGTCCGGTGGTGTTCTACCGGGAGGGGATGAATTACGCCCTTGGCATTCTCATCAACATCATCAACATCCTGATGAGCTTCTGCGTCCTGATCCTTACGACGAAACCTTCAGACATGGCGGAGAATTTCGTGAGGAGGGGTTTTTCGCCCAGGTTCGGCTATGTGTTCATTTCCATCTTTCAGATCATTCCGCAGATGACGGAGACCATGAGCACCATCACCGACGCTCAGAGAAGCAGGGGAATGGAAACGGAAGGCAAGCTCACGGTCAGGATCAAAGCTTTTATCCCGCTGATCGTACCGGTCATCATGAATTCTCTGATCAATACGAAAGAAAGGGCGCTGGCGCTGGAAGTCAGAGGCTTCAATAACAAGAAGAAGAAAACTTTTTTAAACGACGAAGTGAAAACGGCTGCGGACAAGTATATCCAGATTGCTCTGCTTATCGTTATGATCGCAGCCGTCGTGTGGAGGGTAAAGCTATGGCTGGGATAATCGTCGAACATTTGAAATACAAATACCCCGGCACCGAGAAGCTGGCCCTCAACGATATTTCCTTCACGGTGGAGCCGGGGGAATTCATCGGGATCATCGGAAGGAACGAAGCGGGAAAGAGCAGCCTTTGCCAGGCCATCGGCGGACTGATCCCCAATTTCTATAAGGGCGCTTATGGCGGAAAGGTCTTCATTGACGGCCTTGAAGTCAAAAACGTCCCCGTTGATGAACTGTGTGAGACGGTGGGCATCGTGTTCCAGAATCCCTTCAATCAGGTGACGGGCTCCAAGGCTACGGTGTATGAAGAAATCGCCTTTGGACTGGAAAACATGGGGGTTCCGAAAGAAGAGATGATCGAGCGCATTGACGAAGCGATGGAGCTGCTGGATATCGCAAGGTACCGGGACCGCTATCCCTTTGATCTGTCCGGAGGGCAGATGCAGAGGATGGCGATTGCCGGCATTATTGCAATGAAACCTCAGGTCATCCTTCTCGACGAGCCGACTTCCCAGCTGGATCCCCAGGGACGGGACGAGGTGTTCCAGGCGGTCCAGAAGCTGGCCCAACAGGGAATTACCATTATGCTTGTGGAGCATAACATGGAGAAGATTGCCCGGTACAGCGACCGGGTCGCATTGCTGGACGACGGAAAACTGATCTCTATCGATACGCCCCAGCGGATCTTTTCCAGAGACGACCTTGAAAAATACGGGGTGGAGGCTCCTGTTTACACTCAGATCTGCAGAAAGCTGGGCTGGAAAAACGGGAGCACCGGATGCTATCCCGTGACGCTGGAAGAAGTGAAGGATCTTCTGGGGAAAGGGGCGGCGGACCATGGAAATAATATACCGAAAGGGGGAAATGAAGGGGTATGAGTCTGATTCAAATGAAGGACCTGCATTTCTCCTACACGGAAGGGGAGGAAGTCTTAAAGGGGTTGAACTTTGAACTCGATGAGCGTTCTGCAGCCATTATCGGACAGAACGGTGCCGGAAAAACGACCCTGTCGAAGCTGCTGAAAGGGCTGCTTCGGCCTACTCAAGGCGAGATCCTGCTGAACGGAAGGAATACCGGCGGGATGACGGTGGCTGCGCTGGCAAAGCACATCGGCATGGTGTTTCAGAATCCCAATGACCAGATATTTAAATACGAGGTTCTGGATGAAGTGATGTTCGGTCCGCTCCAGATCGGTATGGATCAGGAGACCGCTGGTCGGAACGCGGCGGAGGCGCTGGAGCTGACCGGCCTTACCGGAATGGAGCATGTCAATCCTTATGACCTGGGGCTTTCCTTCAGAAAGCTGGTAGCCATCGCTTCCATCATTTCCATGGGTACGGAGACGATCATTTTCGACGAGCCTACCATCGCTCAGGATTACGCGGGAAAGGAACGGATCCGTCAGATCATCGGAAGGCTCCGAAGCCAGGGAAAGACGGTGATCACCATTACCCATGATATGAATTTTGTGGCGGACGTAGCCGAAAGGGCCGTCGTATTGTCCGGAGGGCGGATCTTATATGACGGAGATACAAAATCAGTTTTTATGCAAAAAGAAGTATTGGAAGAGGCTTACCTGGAACAGCCCGACGTAATGAAACTGTGCGGTGAACTGGGATATCGGGAGAGCTTTCTCAGCATCGATGAGTTCGTCGAGGCAAAACGCAAGTGATTGAAAAATCGAAGGCCAATCCAAATAAGCATTGTGCATAGGCCTCGCCGCATCCGGCGGGGTTTTTCATGTGCTATCCAGCGGGGCTTTTAAAGTGGAAAAAATTTCACGGATGGGTTATAATGATTACAATGATTAAAAGGGGGGCAGGAGGAATTTTCCATGAAGAGGAAAAGACTGTTTTTTATCAATCTGATTATGGCTTTATTGATGATCGTTTTACTGTCGGTCAATGCGGGTTCCGACCTTTCCGGCTTTGACCCGCGCAGTTTTGACCGTCCCGGGACTCATGTGGTGTCCGGCGA
>DLFX01000341.1:3786-3936 GCA_002482405.1 Firmicutes bacterium UBA7709
GGAATCCGGGAACGGAGGAAAAGCCATGGAAAACAATCCAGAAATCCGCCGAATCCGCGGCTCCCGGCAGTACGGTGTACATCAAGGGCGGAACCTATCATGAGCGGGTCGATATCAAGGTATCCGGCGCTTCCTCCGACGAGCCGGTCA
>DLFX01000001.1 GCA_002482405.1 Firmicutes bacterium UBA7709
GAAGCGCCCGCCTCGTTGACGATGGTATAGCTCACGTCGAGGTTATATTTCTTTATGAAATTCGCAACGATGGCTTCCGTCTCCCGGGAGGCGGTTCCGTTGCCGATGACGATGACATTGGATTTGTATTTTTCTATGATCTTCAGCAAAATTTTTTCCGTGCCTGCCACGTCGTTTTTCGGCTCGGTGGGATAGATAGTCGTATAGGCCAGGAGTTTTCCCGTCTCGTTGAGGACGGCCACCTTGCAGCCTGTTCTGTAGCCCGGATCGAGGCTGATGATCCTGGCGTTCTTGACGGGAGGCACCATGAGCAGCTTTTCCGTATTCTTCGCAAAGACCTTGACCGCTTCTCTTTCCGCTCGTTCCGTGAGGAGGTTTCTCATCTCCCTTTCGATGGAAGGCGCCATGAGGCGCTTGTAGGAATCCTCGATCACTTCGTTGAGCAGTTCCGTAAAGATCGATTTCTCATTCTTAATGACGAAGTCCCCCATGTCCCTGTTGATTTCCTCCACAGGAGCGACGACCTTCACCTTCAATTTTTTCTCTTTTTCTCCCCGGTTGATGGCGAGCACTCTGTGATCCGGGATTTTTGAGATTCCTTCGGAGAATTCATAGTACAGATCGTAGACAGTGCTTTCCGCCGGATCCGCCGCCTCGGAGGAGATGAGTCCCGCTCTCTGTGTCCTGTCACGCACGATGGCCGTGAGCTCCGGGTCGTCGGAAATCATCTCGGCGACGATATCTTTGGCGCCCTGGATCGCTTCCGCGGTGTTTGCCACGCCCTTTTCCTCATTTACATAGGGCTTCGCAAGCTCCTGCAGGTCGCCGGTTTCCAGCTCCTGGACCCAGAAGATCAAAGCCAGGGGCTCCAGTCCCTTTTCCTTTGCCTTGGAAGCTCTGGTGGATTTCTTCTGCTTGAACGGCTTGTAAAGGTCTTCCACCCTCTGGAGCACCTCCGCCTTCAGGATTTCTTCCTTCAATTCATCCGTGAGCTTTCCCTGCTCTTCGATGTTCTTAATGACCTCTTCCTTGCGCTGCTCCAGGTTGCGGAGATAGGCAAGCCGCTCGTCCAGCTCTCTGAGGATCACGTCGGACAGCGCCCCGGTCACCTCTTTCCGGTAACGGGCGATGAACGGAATGGTGTTGCCGTCGTCGATGAGCTGCACGGTATTTTCAACCTGTGAAAGTTTTCCCTTAAATTCCTGTGCGAGTTTTTCTGTAATGTTCATGGAATCTCCTAATCCTTCATTTTCAGCTTTTCGTTGATAAAGTAGTCCAGGTCGCCATCCATCACCGCATACACATTTCCCACTTCCGCGTTGGTCCTGTGATCCTTGACCAGGGAATAGGGATGGAACACGTAGGATCTGATCTGGCTTCCCCAGGTGATCTGACTGTAATCGCCTTTCAGCTCGTCAAGGCTGGCTTTCTGCTCCTGCTTCGCCAGCTCCATGAGCTTTGCCGCCAAAACCCTCATCGCCTGTTCCTTGTTCTGATGCTGAGACCGCTCGTTCTGGCAGGTAACCACAATGTTTGTGGGAATGTGCGTGATTCGGATCGCAGAGTCCGTCTTATTTACATGCTGGCCGCCAGCTCCGCTGGATCGGTAAGTGTCGATCCTGAGATCTTCGGGATTGATATCCACTGTGATATTTTCGTCCATTTCCGGAATCACGTCCAGGGATGCAAAGGAAGTATGCCTCCTGCCCGATGAATCAAAGGGTGAGATCCGCACGATCCGGTGGACTCCCTTTTCATTCTTCAGGTATCCGTAAGCGTTTTCCCCCTCGATGAGCAGAGTGGCGCTTTTGATCCCGCCCTCCGTGGCATCCTGATAATCGAGGATTTTTACCTTGTATCCCTTGGACTCGGCCCATCTCGTATACATGCGCAGCAGCATCTCCGCCCAGTCCTGAGCGTCGGTTCCGCCGGAGCCCGCATGGATGGAAATGATGGCGTTGTTCGCGTCATATTCCTCGTTCAAAAGGGTCTTGATCCGCAGGTCCTCGTATTCTCTTTTATAATCCTCATAGGCTTTCTGGATTTCAGGAACCATGGAATCGTCTTCCTCTTCCTGGGCCAGGTCGATAAGAATGCCGATATCTTCAAATTCCTTTTTCAGCTTTTCATATTCGTCGATCTTTGATTCGACGCTCTTCTTTTCTTTCAGCAGCTTCTGCGCCCTTTCATGGTCGTCCCAGAAGCCGTCCTCTTCTGTCGTCTGGTTGATTTCTCCGAGTCGCTTTGTCAGTCCTGCGACGTCAAAGGGACTCACCCAGTTCTTTTAGATTTTGTGCCCTGTCGGTCAGTTCATACTTGATCTGATCCAGTTCAATCATTTCCTCAACTCCCTTATATTAATTTTATTTTTATTATGCAGTTATGCAGTAAAAGTTACATAAGTGGAAATATAATCCAAAACAAAGACTTTCGATCGAATATTTTCCGAATCTCAACTCAAGTTCTTGTCATTATGTCGAATATCTGTGCAAAACTCGAAATTTTGCACACTTGTGTTGGGTCACCTTCACAAAACCCGAAAATTTGAACACGTCGCCCTTTTAGATGACGTCGCCGCAAGCGGCGCCTCCACTCCATCCCCAGTCGATCCACCTGAAATAACGCTGTGGAAACCGCATAAAAAATGCTGTGTAAATATCACCTGGGGTAATTAATCTGGCGCTACGCCAGTGGGTATTCGCAGGAAAGCCGCTTCCGGCGACGCGACGGCAGTCGCCCTTCATGTCAAGACTGCGAACACCCACTACGGGCGCTTTATTTCAATTTACTCCGTGACATTTTTCCCGCAGCATTTTTTATATTTGAGTCCGCTGCCGCAGGGGCAGGGATCATTTCGTCCAACAGTCACGCCTTTTCTGACTGTCTCCTGCTTGTGCTCCCTTTCGGGCACCCTTGTTGCCGCAGGCGCTCCGCCGGAATAGTCGCCCTGATCCTCGTTGGCCGTATCGGAAAAGTCCTCCTTGCGGCTTTCTCCGATCCTGACCACCTGTTTCCTGGTCGTATCGGTCTGAACGGTCACGTTGAAGCAGAACTTCACCGTGTCTTCCTGAATGCTCTTGATCATCAGGTCGAACATGTCAAACCCTTCGGAAGCGTACGCCTTGGCGGGATCGATCTGACCCAGCGCCCGCAGGCCGATGCCGTGCCGCAGTTGGTCCATGGCGTCTATATGGTCCATCCACNNCTTGTTGTCGACGACGCGGATCAGGATCATGCGCTCCAGCTCACGCATCCTGTCGACGCCGATCTCCTCTTCCTTCGCCTTGTAAGCCTCTTCAAAGAGTTCCATGGTGTCGTCCTTCAGCGTGCCCGCGTCAAGATTCTGAATGTCCGCCTCCTTATAGTTGAAGCCCTTGAATGTGCTGCAGATCTTGCGCAGCGAAGCCTCCAGAGCCGGGATATCCCATTCCTCGGCATACTTTGAGGACGCGACGGTAAAGTCGAGATTCTCGTCGATGAGGGTTTCCGCCATATTCATGATATGGTCCCTCAGGTCTTCGCCAAAGAGCACTCTCCGCCGTTCGCCGTAGATGATCTCCCTCTGCTTGTTCATGACGTCATCGTACTGTAACACATATTTTCTGATGCCGAAGTTCCTGCCTTCGACCTTCTTCTGGGCGTTCTCGATGGATTTGGTCAGCATGCCCGCTTCGATGGGTTCGTCTTCGTTCATTCCGAGCTTTCCGACGAGACCCTGGATTCTTTCTCCGCCGAAGAGGCGCATCAGCTCGTCTTCCAGAGAAATGTAAAACTGGGTCGTACCGGGGTCGCCCTGACGTCCGGANNCGTCCGCGGAGCTGATTGTCGATACGCCTGGATTCGTGGCGTTCCGTTCCGATGATGTATAATCCGCCAAGCTCTATGACCTTCTGCTGCTCTTCCGCTCTTTCCGCTTTAAACTGCTCGTTCAGGCGGTGGTAGGTCTCCCTCGCTTCGATGAGATTCGGATCTTCCAGCGGCACAAAGCTCGACGCGTAGGAGATGGATTCTTCGTCATAGCCCAGTCTTCTCATTTCCCGTTTCGCTGAAAACTCCGGGTTGCCGCCCAGGATGATATCCGTACCACGTCCGGCCATGTTNNCCATGTTGGTGGCGATGGTGACCATTTCAAGCCGTCCGGCTTCCGCAACGATTTCCGCTTCTCTCTCATGCTGCTTCGCGTTCAGGACGTTGTGCTGGACGCCTCGCCTCTTCAAAAGGGAACTGATGATTTCCGAACGCTCGATGGAGATGGTGCCCACCAGCACCGGCTGGCCAGTCTTGTGGAGCTCTTCGATCCGGTTTGCGATGGCGGTGAATTTTCCCCTCTCCGTCGCGTAGATGGAATCCTCCTTATCCTCTCTGATGATGGGGCGGTTGGTGGGGATCTCCACCACGTCCATGTTGTAAATATCCCTGAATTCCTGCTCTTCGGTTCTGGCCGTACCGGTCATACCCGCAAGCTTCTGATACATTCTGAAATAGTTCTGCAGCGTAATGGTTGCCAGGGTCTTGGACTCCTGCCTTACCTGCATGCCTTCCTTGGCTTCGATGGCCTGATGCAGGCCGTCGCTGTATCTTCTTCCGAACATCAGACGTCCGGTAAATTCGTCGACGATGACGATCTCGCCGTCCTTGACGATGTAATCCACATCCCGCTTCATGAGATTCCTGGCCTTCAAAGCCTGCTGGATGTGGTGGTTGATCTCCATGTTCTCAGGATCCGAGAAGTTTTCCAGCTTAAAGTATTTCTCGCACTTGTCAACGCCCTCTTCCGTGAGGGAGACGGTTTTGTCCTTTTCGTCCATGGTGAAGTCTTCTTCTATATTGAAGGTGCTGACAAATTTGTCGGCGGTATGATACATGTCGGTGGATTTTTCGCCCTGTCCCGATATGATCAGCGGCGTTCTGGCTTCGTCGATGAGGATGCTGTCCACCTCGTCCACGATGGCGAAATTCAGTTCCCGCTGGGTCATGTCTTCCTTGTAGATGACCATGTTGTCCCTGAGGTAGTCAAAACCGAATTCATTGTTGGTACCATAGGTGATGTCCGCCTGATAGGCAGCCTTTCTCACCTCGTTGGTGATCCCGTGAACGACGCAGCCTACCGTGAGTCCCAGGAAGGTATAGAGCTTTCCCATCCACTCCATATCGCGCTTGGCAAGGTAATCATTTACCGTTACAACGTGGACGCCCTTTCCCTCCAGCGCGTTTAAATACACCGGCAGGGTCGCCACGAGGGTTTTTCCTTCTCCTGTTTTCATTTCAGCGATACGCCCCTGATGGAGGACGACGCCGCCGATGAGCTGCACCCTGAAATGCTTCATGCCAAGGCTTCGCCAGGCCGCCTCACGGCATACCGCAAAGGCTTCCGGCAGAATATCGTCCAGGGACTCCCCCGCCGCCAGGCGTTCCTTGAATTCCGCGGTCTTGGCCTTCAGCTCTNNCTCTATCTGATCTACGATTTTTTCAACTTTTTTTACTTCTTTGACGTTAAGGTCGCCGAAGATTTTTTCCATCAATCCCATATTAACTGATCCTTTCTTCTTCGAAGTCAGTAATTCCCCTCAGATTCTATATTCCATAACTTTTGCAGATTCATATTTTTGATACTGATTTTTTGTACTGATTTTCCATATGCGATTTTTTATAATTTTTATATTGGTTTTCCATGCACGGCATATATTGTACCACAGTTTTCAATAAAAAGCAAAAGAAAGAGCACTCCCGCATTTCTCTTCAATGGAGATAAGCCTCCCGTAAGATAAGCTATCATCATTGAACAAAATGCGCGTGCCCTTTCTGTGTTTTTTCCGTGTTTCTTCTGTGGATATGATGCCTCTATGTTTTTCTGTGAATATGGCTGCCGCTTTAACTATTCCGCTTTATTCAGCCGCCTTTTCCTCCGCAGATGTCTTTTCATCCACAAAGGCCTTGTAAATGGCCTTGATGGCCGTTTCAAAGTCCTTGTTCTCCACGCCGACGATGATGTTCATCTCGCTGGAGCCCTGATCGATCATTCTGATGTTTACGCTGGCGGAGGACAGCGCGGTAAAGAGTCTGGCGGATACGCCGTGCCTTTTGGCCATGCCGCTTCCTACCGTAGCGATGAGGGCTACGTTTTCAAAGACGTCGATGGTATCGGGCTGCAGCTTTCTCTGGATCTCTTCCAGCATGTCGTCAAGCTTGCCGTTCAGCTTTTTATCCGATACGACGATGGAAAGGGTGTCGATGCCGCTGGGCATATGCTCCAGGGGAACCTCGTAATCATCGAGGATCTCCAGAAGCCTTTTGACAAACCCCCTTTCCGCCGACATCATGTTCTTATAAATGCCGATTACAGTAAAATCCTTGTGGCCTGCGATTCCGGTAATGATGGTGTCGTTCTTTGCGTTAGCCTCCGCCGTGATGATGGTTCCAGGGTCCTCAGGTGCATTGGTGTTGCGGATGTTGATCGGGATGTCCGCGGCCCTTACCGGGTAGATGGCATCCTCGTGAAGTACGGAAGCTCCCATGTAGGACAGTTCCCTCAGCTCCTTATAGGATATGGTGGCGATCCTCTTGGGATTGTGTACGATCCTTGGGTCGGCCATCAGGAAACCGGACACGTCGGTCCAGTTTTCATAGACGTCGGCGTCCGCCGCTCTGGCAACCAGCGAGCCGGTAATATCCGAGCCGCCCCTTGAAAAGGTTTTGATCCTCCCGTCGGGATAGGTCCCGTAAAACCCGGGGATCACGGCGTTTCTATGCTTCGACAGCTCTTCTCTCAGCGCATCGTCGGTCTTACCGTTGAGGAATCTTCCCTTTTGGTCAAACTGCACCAGGCCGGCGGCATCAACAAAGTCATATCCGAGATACGCGGCAGTGAGCAACGCGTTGAGATATTCTCCCCGGCTTGCGATGTAATCCTCCGTGGCTCCTGACTTCAGGTTCTGGTTGATGGTGTCAAACTGCTCCTCCAGATTTACGTCGACCCCAAGATTGTGCTCTATCGCGACATACCTGTCGCAGATGACCTGGAAAACCTGGTCGTAGGGCACGTTGTGGTCGATATGGGCCTTGCACAAATATAAAAGATCGGTGATCTTATTATCTTCATTAAACCGCTTTCCGGGCGCTGAAACCACTACAAACTTTCTGTCGGGATCCGCTTCTATAATCTTTTTTACCTTCGCCAGCTGTATGGCGTCGGATACTGAGGAGCCTCCGAATTTTGCTACCTTAATACCCATTCACTTCTCATTCCTTTCCGTCGATACCGATGCAAAGGCACCGATACATTTTCATAATATTCTAAACGGATATCCGACTTTGAGCAAGCATTATTTTATTTCAAAAATTCTGCGCGTCTTGCCTTAAAATGTCCGCTTTATCTGTCTTTTCCCACGGCAGATCGATATCGGTTCTGCCGAAATGTCCGTAAGCGGCGACCTGTCTGTAGATCGGTCTTCTCAAATCCAGGTCTCTGATGATGGAAGCCGGCCGCAGATCAAAGTGCTTGCCGACCAGTTCGGCGATCTTTTCTTCCGAAATCTTTCCCGTGCCGAAGGTCTCAACCAGTACGGATACCGGCTTTGCAATACCGATTGCGTAAGCGAGCTCGATCTCGCACTTATCGGCGAGGCCCGCCGCAACGATATTTTTTGCGGCGTATCTGGCCGCATATGCCGCGGAACGGTCTACCTTTGTCGGATCTTTTCCCGAGAAAGCGCCGCCGCCGTGTCTTGAATAGCCTCCGTAGGTGTCGACGATGATCTTTCTTCCCGTCACGCCGGAATCTCCGTTGGGTCCGCCGATGACGAACCTGCCGGTGGGATTGACGTAGTATTTCGTGTTGGCGTCGAGCAGCCCCGCCGGGACGATGGGTTTGATGACATGCTCGATGATATCTTCCCTGATCTGTTCCTGAGTGACGTCAGGGTCGTGCTGTGTGGAAACCAGGACCGTATCCACTCTGACGACTTTGTCGTCGTCGTATTCAACCGTGACCTGAGTCTTTCCGTCCGGTCTCAGATAAGCCAATTTCCCCGACTTTCTCACATCGCTGAGCTGTTTTGCAAGCTTGTGCGCCAGAGAAATCGGCATTGGCATCAGTTCCGGCGTCTCATTGCAGGCAAAGCCGAACATGATCCCCTGGTCTCCCGCGCCGATGGTGTCCTGTATGTCGCAGCTGGACTCCACTTTGCATTCCAGCGCCTTGTCAACGCCCATTGCGATATCGCCGGACTGCTCATGGATGGCCGTCATGACGGCGCAGGTATTTCCGTCATAGCCGTATTCGCTCTTCGTATATCCTATGTCGCATATGACCTTTCTGATCAGGCTCGGAATGTCGACATAGCAGTTGGTGCTGATCTCGCCTACCACCAGAGCCAGTCCTGTGGTTACCGTCGTTTCCGCGGCGACCCTGCCCTGGGGATCGTTTTCAAATATCGCGTCGAGGATCGCGTCTGAAATCTGATCGCAGATTTTATCCGGATGCCCTTCGGTTACTGATTCTGATGTAAATAATCTTTTCATTTTTATCCTCCTTTTGCTCGTGAATCCGATGAAACTAAAACAAAACCCCTTCCAATTGAAGAGGTTGCTATTTTAATTTTTATCCTCATCTTTCAGAATAAAATTCCGTAGGATTTGGCACCTTTTTTATCTGTCACGCATTCGTATAACAGACACTCAGGTTGCCGGGCTTCACAGGGCCTATTCCCTCAGCCGCTCTTGATAAGGTGTTATTCAGTTTTTCATTAGGAGTATTATAATCCTTGATTTTTTAAATGTCAATGGTTATACTTAACCTACAAGAGGAATTTTTAGGGATTTGAGGAGGGAAATCCATTGGCAGAAAGAAAGTTTACCGTCATCAAGGGAGGAGCGGTCGCAGCCCTCAGCGGCAACCGCAAAAAATTTCTCTCCGGATTTATAACAGATACCAGGCTCATGGGAGTCGTGGGACTTTACATTCACTGGGAATTATTTAATACGGATTTTGCATCTGATTTTCATCAGTTTTTTTATTTTGACGCGGAAGAATACGGTTTTGAGACATATAAGAGCCTCCTGGGCAACGATCAGGAAGCGCTGGTCATCATGGAGCAGGCCCTGATCGGGGGGCTTGGCGGCAGCAAAGTAAACGTCAATGAACGTGAAGCGACGATGCTGGTTCAGAAATACGTCAAAATGAACGAAACCCTTTCGATCCCGCTGCCGGAGGGCAGGAACGAATTCGCTTTCCTGCTGGAGGAGCAGGTGCGTTTAACGGAAAAGGAAAATGAAATCCTTATCGATAAATTATGCACTCCCATAGTATCGGAATATCAGCTGATCAACTATTTCCTCATGAGGGTCTTCGGCAGGGATTTTGAAGCCGCAACTTACCTGGCCGCGAAAGATCTCCCTCTGGACGCCCTTCCCGAAGAGGAAGGCGCCACCCTGTGCAAGAACAGCATTGAGGAGTTCTTTGACGAAAACGGCTGCTCCTATCTCTGTGAATCCCTGATCGAATTTGACGGAAAGTATAAACTGGTGGTCTCTGAGGTCAACCTCGCGGAGGGCAAGGTCTGCGCTGTGAAAAAGCGTTCCTCCTTCTTCGTCACGTCGGCGGAAGCGGCCATGATGCTCAATCACCCCGAATTCATTACCGTCTATGAAATTCTCACGGAAATGGAGGATTTCCTCAGGCGCTTTGCCGCTCTGACCACCAACACCATGCAGACGCTTCACGACAGCGGCCGTCTATACCTGGAATTCAACAAAAACAACGATCACGTCAACCGGAAGGTTTTCCGGCTGAATGAGGATATCCACGGGCTCTACTATGCCACGGATTTCGGGCAGCTCATCATCGCGGCCTACAGCCTCAGCGAGATCCATGAGATCGAAAAGGCGCTGAGCAGAAGCGACGTCTCCTCCTGCATCATCCCTACGGCAAAGTACGAATTTAAGGAACCGATCCTGTATGAATTCATCCAGAGCGATTTCGACGACTTTTCCGATTTTCTGGATTTCCTGAACTCCTGAATATAAATCGGCACAAAACAAATACGTACAAAATAACGTCAGCGCTCATATATTGTAGCAGTAAGGAGTGCTGAAATGCCAGATAATGAAGATGCGCTGATGCGGGCGCCCAGCGACAAGTACACTTTCGAACAGATGAACATGCTAATTCGAAACCAGAGGCTCTGGACTCAGTTTGCCATGTGGATGAGGAACTTTGCCCTCGGCACCCTCGACGACTCAAGAAATCTCGCGGATACCACCAACCGGCTGTTTGAAGCTCTCCCGCTGGACTTCTTTAACATGTTTCGGGTCTTTTACGGGGACGAGATCGCCCAACAATTTCTCAATATCTTTTCAAAATTTATCAGCAGCACCTGGCCGTTGCTTCAGGCCTTTAGGAACAACGATCAGGCCGCTTTGGATTCCAGCACGGTCCAGTGGTATCAGACAGCGGACGAACTGGCAGTCTTCCTTGCAAGAAACAATATATACTGGAATGAGGATCAATGGAGAAGCCTTCTCTACCAATATATCCGCGCCTATATACAGGGGGTCATCGCCTATCAGAACGGGGAATACGGTCAGGAGATTTCCATATACGACACCATTGAAAATATCAGCAACCGGATGGGCGGGTATATGGCAAGAGGAATCATCGCGAGAAACCTGGCCACTAGCCTGACTTGCACGGAATTTCCGACCGAAGGCTATTACGGATAAGATCCTTTCTTTTAAAATTCTTTCATTTAACTAAAATTCTTTTATTCAACCGCTTTCACAGCGGTCTTTTTTGTGAAAATTTTTTCAAAATTGTTGTTAGCATCTTCCGTTTCGGGGTAGAATAAAGTTGTTACGGTTACAACTTTGAATTAATAACAGGAAGTGAGCACAATGAAACCATCCATGGATGATCTGACTGCCGAACTGAAGATGAAGAACATACGCCTTTCCCATCAAAGGCTGAAAATATTGGAATACCTGAGCCGCCACAGGATTCACCCCACCGTGGATCAGATCTATACCGGCCTTCAGAAGGAAATTCCCACCCTGTCAAGGACAACTGTCTACAGCACGCTGAACGCGCTGGCGGACGCGGGGATGGTCCGTGAGATCAATATAGAGGACAGCGAAATACGTTACGATATCGATATCGAAAGCCACGGACATTTCAAATGCGAGTCCTGCGGGACGATATACGACTTCAAGGCCGATCTCGACTCCCTTGCTCCGGAAGAATTAAAGAACTTCGTCATCAAGGATAGAAATTTGTATTTTAAGGGAGTCTGCCCGTCGTGCCTCGCAGATAAGCACTGACCGTCAGGTTACATTGCGCGGCGCCGGCCCATCCGGCGTCAGCAATCCTATATCAGTCAAACCGCCCGGCATCAGCCAGGCTGAATAAATTAAAAATTTAAATGGAGGAAATTAAAATGGAAAAAACACTGAATGATTTAATGGAAGCTTTTGCCGGTGAGTCTCAGGCCAACAGAAAGTACACCGCTTATGCAAGAAAGGCTGAAGCAGAAGGAAAGACCAACGCAGCCAAGCTCTTCAGGGCGGCTTCCGACGCCGAGACGCTGCACGCTTTAAAGCACTTTGAAGTCGCCGGAAAGATCAGCTCCACAGCCGACAATCTCAAGGACGCGGTAGCGGGTGAAACCCATGAATACAAAGAAATGTATCCCGATTTCCTGAAGGACGCCGAAGCGGAAGGAAACAAAGGCGCCGTCATGTCCTTTACCTTTGCGATGAAGGCTGAGGAAGTACATGCCCGTCTTTATAAAGAGGCGCTGGAAAATATCGATCAGACAGAAGAAGTCTTCTACTATCTCTGTCCAGTCTGCGGAAATATCGAGACATCCATTCCGGAAAAATGCAGCATCTGCGGCGTTCCCGGCTCCAAATTCATAAAATATTAATCGCTCCTCAATCGGATTCTCCTCAAAATAGATTGAGACAGGAAGCAGGCCGATTTCGTGACTGCAAACGAAGAAACCGTCTCTCAATGATGCACCGGATCATTGAGAGGCGGCTTTGTTTATAATTCCGTCATTTCACTTTTTCATTTTCCCCTCAGCCTGTCGACGACATCGGAGATGTTATCTTTATCGACATCCGCCATATTGAGGGCAAACTCGTCCCCGGTGATGGGTTCCATCACTCTTGGCGATGTGATGAGCTCCTCCCCGATCCACAGTGACAGGTCGCACGGCTCTTCCGCTGAATTTTTCGTTGCTTCCGCCATTTTGGCCCGTCCCTCATCCGTCAGTTTAAAATTAAAGGTATAATTCTGCCGCTCTTCATCGTATTTATAGCTAAAGCCGGTGAAATCCGCATATTCCAGAACCGTTTCACCGTCGAATTCCGTTCCTGTCTTCAGGCTGATATTATCAGCCACGGAATATAATTCCGGTTCTTTCGAAGCCGGATCAGAGCTATCCTTTGGCTGAGAGGCGCATCCACAGACCAGCATTAAAAGGATCAAAAGAAAAACAGCCGGCATAAACCTTCTTTTCATTTTTAACCCCCTATGACCAGGTCGAAAACCTGCTTGTTGATCTTTTTCACCGGAGCCCCTGAGATATTGGAACACACCGTAATGGAGAGCTCCAGCTCGGGACAGAGCCAGAAACTGGCCCGAAACCCGTTGTCCGTCCCCTCGTGGCCGTAGAGCACGAATCCGTTCTGTTCCCTGCGAAACCAGCTGAGGCAGATGAACTCACCGTTGTTGGGCACGAGGGCCTGTTTCTCCCATGCGAGATCATAGGTTTCTTTCTCCAGCAGCCGGTGTTTCAGATGGGCCTCTCCCCATTTTCCCAGATCGGCGACATTGGAGGTCAGCGTTGAGCTCGGACCGTGAGCGCGGTTGTATGGAAAATGCACCACCTTTACGATCCGCTTTTCCGCGTCCTTTTCATGGGGAGCGCAGAGATTGTCGTCAGGCCCTTTTTCGTCATAGATGCCGCGCTCATAGGAGAGCAAAGTAGAGCTTGACATGTCAAGGGGCTCGAAGATATTCCTTCTGACATAATCCTCGAAGGGCATTCCCGAAACCGCCGCGATGACAGCCCCCAAAATTTCATACCCTATATTGCTGTAAGAGAATTTCCTTTCCCCAGGCGCCCATAGCAGAGACGCTTCCCTTACTTCATCGGACCGCACGTACCGCTCCAGCGCTCCCCCGTCGGTTTCCGGGCTGTCCCAACAGTAATCCTTCACATCCGGCATCCCGGAGGTATGGCTGAGAAGATGGCGTATGGTGATTTCCCCGTATCTCTCGTCTTTCATCCGGAACCACGGCAAATAATCGGTGAGCAGGCCGTCAAGCCGGATAAGGCCCCTTTCCCACAGCTGCAGAATGGAGGTTCCGACAAAGAGCTTGGTGACAGAGGCCATGTGAAAGATATCCCCGGGACGCAGAAGCTTCTGCCCTGCCAGGTCCCGGAATCCCACCGCGTTTTGGTATGAAAATGCAGCGCGCCCGCCATCGGTGTCATACCCGCCGGCTCTGCCGGAAAATATCCGTCCGGCACCCTCGGCTTCTGCCCGGATCCCAACGGCCAAACCGGGCAGGTCGTAGTTGACCAGAGCTTTTTTTAAAAAATCGTCCAGTTTCTCTTTCATCTTTAGCCGTCCGCCCTTTTTCCCGTCATTTCCTCGATGGTAATGTCGATGACCGCCGTGAGCTTGAGCATTCTTTCCGGAAAAGTGAAGCTTCCGCCGTCGTGGGGCTTTATGATGAGATTTAACGCCCTGGCCTTTTCCTCGTCGGTCTGCAGCAGCTTTGCCGTGCCGAAGCCCATGACGCTCTGGTAAGCGGTTCCCCAATCGCAGGGCTGATCTCCGGGCTTGATGAGCTCCCGCCGGAAGAGTTCCATTTCAAAGCAGACCTTGTCATTCTTCTTTAAGATTTCCATCTTTTTGCCTTCTGCCGCGCCGTGAAGATAGATATGGCCGTCCTCATATGCGTAATTCATGGGAACGACATAGGGCCTATCCCCATCCGACAATCCCAGATGGCAGACAAACGCCTCCTTCAGGGTCGCTTCAATGTCCGCCTTATTGGTTATTTCCTTGTCTTTTCGTCTCATGTTTTTCCCTCATTTCCCTTATAACTGTTTCCGATAAGCAATTATAACATAACAACGGCTCGAGATGCCAAGTTGATTGGAAATATGATGCGTTCGCTATACCATATATTTTTAGGATATGGTAAAATGATAGATATCATAAAAAAATCAAGGCAGGTGTAATATATGCAATATAGAACAATGAACAGCACGGGAGAGCAGATCTCCCTCCTCGGCTTTGGAACCATGCGGCTCCCGGTCATAGACGGCGTCCCTGCGAACATCGATGAGGCCGAAACCATAAAGATGCTTCGCTCAGCCATCGACCGCGGCGTCAACTATGTGGATACCGCTTATCCCTATCACGGCGGAAAAAGTGAAGTGGCCGTCGGCAAAGCGCTGAAGGACGGCTACCGGGAAAAGGTATTTCTGGCGGACAAGCTTCCCCTCTGGCTTGTAAAGAGCGAAAATGATCTGGACAGGATCTTCGGCGAGCAGCTCCAGAGGCTGGGCACGGACTCCATCGACATGTATCTGGCCCACAACCTCGACAGAGATACCTGGCCTAAAGTCGCGGAATTTAACGTCATGCGCTTCCTGGAAAGAAAAAGAGCGGAAGGCAAAATCAAATACATCGGCTTTTCCTTCCATGACGAATTTGACCTGTTTCAGGAGATCATCAAATCATATCCCTGGGACTTCTGTCAGATCCAGCTGAATTACATGGATGAAAATTTTCAGGCGGGGGTAAAGGGTCTCAGGCTGGCGGCTTCACTGAACATCCCGGTGATCGTTATGGAGCCGTTGAAGGGCGGAAAGCTCACCGATACGATGCCCCGGAACATTCAGGAGCTTTGGGACAAGGCTCCTGTCCGGAGGACTCCCGCCGAATGGGCGTTCCGATGGGTTGCCGATTTCCCGGAGGTCCTTACGATCCTGAGCGGGATGAATACTATGGAACAGGTTGAGGAAAACCTCAGGATTTTAAGCGGCGTTGAGCCGGGCAGCCTGACGGAAGCGGAGTTGAAAATCATCGGAGATGTGGCCGACGAATACAACAGGCTGATTCCGCACTCCTGCACAGGCTGCGAATACTGCATGCCCTGTCCCGCAGGGATCAATATTCCGAACATTATAGCGCGGTATAACGACTGGCACGTATATGAAGAGAATCCGAAGATAAAAAGGGATTTCAAAATCTGGGTCCCGGAAAGCGGAAGGCCTTCCGTGTGCATGGACTGCAAGGCCTGCGAAGGGCATTGCCCGCAGCATCTGCCGGTTTCCGAAATCATGAAAAAGGCAACGGAGATATTCGAATAAAATGGAACGTGCCCCTGCAGACATCGTACGATGTCTGCAGGGGCACTCCTGTGTTCGTAAAACTTTATTGAGGAGAATCAAGTTCTTATCGGCTTTTACTCCGTAACGGTTTCATAACCTGCGCCTAACCAACCTGATTGGGTCTCCACGCTGCCCATACCAAACTGCATGTTGTAGGCTTCATAGCCCAACAGTCTGAGGATAGCCGTCGTCTGAGATGCTGTCTGCCCCGTATAGCAATATACGATTATTTTCTTATCTTTGGGCAGTTTTACCAGTTCTTCCTGCATTCCCGCTCCGAAAGGAATATTGATGGCGCCTTTGACATGACCCTTCGCATAGTCCTCTGCCTTTCTGACGGAAAGAATCACATAATCGTCGGATTCGGAATCAACGATTTCTTTCACAGCGTCAACCTTGATATTCTGAGCCTCTGTCGAGGTTCCGGCATAGGATGCGACGGTTGCGAAATACTTTTCAACTGCCGCTTTGATTTCACTGTTCACGGCATAGGTTTCCGTCGGCAGAGCCACAGCGTCGGTGCTTATGTATTTCTCATAGCCAGGCTCAAGGGAAATGCCTCTTACGAACCCGCTCTGAACACTATATGCCGGTTTTCCCGCAACGTTCAATACGGCGACCGTCTGGGCGGCAGTCTGCCCGGTATAGCAGTAAACGTAGACCGGAGCATCGTCAGGGATGAGTTCAATGTCCTTTGCGATGGATTCATTTCCAAAAGGCATGTTCACAGCGCCTTTGATATGGCCTTTCGCATAGTCGTCAGCGCTTCTGATATCCAGAATGAACATTCCTTCACCCGCATCGATCTTCGCAAGAAAATCCGCCGGAGAAATCACATGTCTGTCGGCAGGGAAATTTGCAAAGTAAGCGAGCGCCGCCTCTTCGACCACATTCGTCTGCTCGGCAACAGGTTTATCCTGCGCAGGCGGAGCCGCGGCTTCCTGATTGTTTCCACAGGCTGCGAACGAAGCTGTGACCATGAGGGTACACATCAAAACAGCCAGTAATTTTTTAAGTTTCATAGTTTACTTCCTCCTCAGGATGCATCTTTTTTGCTTGGCAGAGCGCTGGCTCCGGCAGGCATTTCAATTGGATTGTTTGGATTGGATGACCACTCGAGATAAGCGCCATCGTAGATTTTGATATTCCGGTATCCCGCTTGATAGAGGGATAAGAATACAGGGGCGGCCCTCATTGAGGTCTGGCAGTACATGATGATTTCTTTTTCCGGTCTCATGCCGTTGTCAATGAAGTTGATTCTTGTAGTCTGCACGTCTTTGAACGTATTGTCCGTGTAAAAGATATTGTTGTAATCGTACATGATGGATGACGGGATCTTGCCCGATTCGACATACTCCTGATCGGTTCTCACATCCAGAAGGACGACGTTGGGATCGGGCTCGTCAAGCTGGGCCATAACCTCGCTCATATCCGCAAGCCAGGCTTTGTTTTTATCCTTTGCGGTGTATACGGCCGGCTGGACGGACGGAACCTGCTGCGTCAGATCGATTCCGGCGCTTTTTATCGCTTCCAGCCCTCCGTCGACGACACGTGCATTTTCGTTCCCATAGACCAGGAACGTCCACCACAGGCGCGCGGCGCTCATTCTGTCATTATCATAAATTACAACCGTTGCGTCATTATCGATGCCTTTTTCGCCCATCAGCTTTTCAAACCTTGATTTCGAGGTGAGCATATTCTCCACCGGCACATTGATCACAATGTCATCCTTCGTAATATTGACAGCGCCGTCAACATGCCCCGCCGCATAATCTTCCGGTTGCTGCATATCTACGACCACCACACTGCCGCCGCCCGACATAAGCTCTGAAAGGGACGCGGCGCTGATGATCTGGGATGTCGTCTCCTCATATTTCGACGGATTGCAGGCAGTGATAACAATCGCTAGCATTACGACCAACAGAAAGAATGTTAAATTTTTGGCAATCAATCGCACAAGCTGGCCTCCTTTGAATGAAACGTGTAATATCGATTTGTAAACTATCAATGCAATTATCATATACCATAATGGAAAGATTGTGATATAAATATCCATTATACAACATGCTATTATTTTATAGTCAAAGGATATGGGGCGGCACAAATTTATGGTAAAATATCTGCAAATACAGATATTTTAAAGATGATACAAGCTGCGTCGGGTACATTTTCCAAGGAGATAGGTCGGGCAGACGCATACAGGAAGCAACTTATGATAAGAGAAAGCAGAAAGGGGCGGCAGCCAAAAGACAGGAACGGAGCAGGCGGAAGTAAACAGAAATTGCTTCTGATCGCTTATATTTTTTGTTACTTTCTTGTCAGCTTTTCCTTTCTGACATCGTTTCCTTTCGTTCATTCCGATGAATCGTGGCTTTCGGGGCTGACAAGGAACATGATGGAAAGCGGGAGTCTTGGGGTGACGGAGACCTTCTACGACCTGAAGCCCCGGTATCCCCACGCGATCAAGACCATATTTCATCTTTTGCAGATGCCGATGATGAAGCTGTTTGGGTACCGGATTTTTTCCTTTCGGCTCCTTTCCCTCATCTTCGGATGCATCGCCCTGGTCCTGTTCTACCTTCTGCTGAAGCGCATTTTCAGCGCATCCCGCTATGGAGCGTCCCGCTGGTATCCGCTGGCAGGCGCCGTACTGCTGTCATCTGATATCCAGTTTATCTACGCCAGCCACTTTGCCCGGCAGGAGATCATCCTAGTCTGCTGTATCATCGCCTGCGTTCTGGCCGTCATGGCAAAACGCCCCGCCATAGCCGCCCTGGTCACAGGACTTTCCATCGGGCTTCATCCCAACAGCTTTCTGATCGGAGCCATGTGCGCTGCAATGTTGTTTCCCTTCCGCCCCCGTGAGTCTATCCGAAATGCCGGCGACCGAGGGCATAACGTCCGAAATGACGTCCCCCGGAGGGAATGGAAGCCCCTTTTAAAGTACGCGGCCATCACCTCGGCCTTCGCCGCCTTTTTCATCTCCCTCAGCCTGTCCTTTGACGGAGACTTCTTTCACCATTATCTGGAGTACGGAAACAGTGAATTCGATATTGCGGCGCCCGTTACGAGCAAGCTGATGGAGCTTCCCTATTTCTTTCAGAAGATCTGGTATGGGGTAAGCGGCACCTATTACGTTCCAGGCGTGCGGTTTGAACTCGTCCTGTTCGGGCTTTCCGCGTTCGTTTTGGCTGTTCTCCTATCCTTGGGGAAATTAAAATACAGATCGGAAACGGTACTGATCGGAAAGGGGATCGCAGGAATGCTCCTTGGAATGGTGCTGATCGGGAGATACAATCAGACCAGCATCGTCTTTCTGTTTCCCTTGTTCTTCCTTCTGGTCCTGCTGGCCGCGGCCAATCTGGCGGAAGGCGCCGTCCGGGTTGGCCTGATCGCAGTCCTGATCCTGACCGTCGCCTCTCTCAGCGCGATTCAGGTCGCTCCCTGGCTGAAATTCAGCTACGACGATTATCTTCATGAAATTGCAAAGGCCGTTTCTCCGGACAGCAAGGTTCTGGCAAATCTGAACTGCGAATATTACTTTGAAAACGGCAAGCTCCTGGACTATAGAAACCTGTCGTACCTGAAGCAGGAAGGGATGTCGGTAGAAGAGTACGTGAGAAAAAATAAGATCGAATATATCATTTTGTCCGATGAAATGGATCTGATCTATGGTCAAAGGCCCATCTGGAATATGATCTACGGCAACCCGAGATATATGAACGAGCTTCACCGGTTTCTGGAGGAGCGCTGCGTGCCTGTCCGTCAATTCCGGAATGACCTGTACGGGGTCCGCATCGTGCAGTACATCAACTCAGGCAGGGCTTTTACCGTTCAGATCTTCAAAGTAAAGGATCTGTCCTGACAGGCGTTTCGCCTCTTCCAGATCATGAGTCACAAAGAGGACCGTCAGCTCTTTTTCCTTCCAGATTTTCAGCAGGAGTTCATATGCGATCTCCTTGTTTTCCCTGTCCAGGCTGGTAAACGGTTCGTCCATGAGAAGCACCTTGCAGCCTACCGCCAACGCTCTGGCCAGCGCGCCCCTCTGCTTCATGCCCCCCGACAGCTGGTGAGGATAGTACTGATAAAACTCAAGGAGACCCACCTCGGAAAGAACCTCTCTGGTCTTTTCTTCCGCCCGGTCTTTACCAATCCCTTTCTCAGCCTTTTGAATGGCGTAGCAAAGGTTGCTGCCCAGAGTCCTCCAGGGAAATAGCTGGTTCGCGTCCTGAAAGATCATGAAAATATCACGGGAAGGCTTTGAGGCTCCGTCAAAACCGCCGATGATCTTGAGCAAAGTCGTCTTGCCACAGCCCGACGGTCCGATGATGGAAGCAAAGCTGCCGCTGGGTATGTGGATCGACAGATTGTCAAGCACCCTGACACATCCTTCTTCATGGAGATATTCCTTTGTGATTCCGTTTAATTTGATGTCCATTTCAATACCGTCCTTTTTTCGATCCAGTCGAACAGGACCCGTTCCACCAGAAATCCGATGAGGACCACCACCAGGATTCCGGCAAACAGGCCGGAGGTGTTCATGAAGGTCCGCTGCTTGAAAATATACCAGCCGATTCCCCCTTTCGTGCCGATGGCGCCGAACACCATCTCCGCGCCGATCAGCGCCCTCCAGCTCCGGGCAAAGGCGGTTTTCACCCCGGAGATCAAATAGGGAAGAGAAGCTTTCAGCTTGATTTCAAACGCGATCTCAATAGGCGACAGTTGCAAATTCCTTCCCACATCCAGATAGATCTGAGGGACCGCCTGAAATCCCGCGTTCAGATTGAGCAGCACCGGCCACAGCGCGGAATGCACAATGATGGCGATGATGCTCGCGTCTCCGGCTCCGAACCAGACGATGATCAGGGGCAGGAGAGCCAGGGCGGGGAGCGGATGTCCGATGGCGGAAAGCACTTTTACAAGCCCGGAGGCGAGGAGCCAGCGCTGGGCGGCCAGGGCCAAAAGGATGGCCGCAAGGACTGCAATCACGATGCCGGTGACGATCACCCGGAGTGAAAAATACAGTTGGTAGGCCAGCTCCCCGTGAAGGAAGGAATCCGCAAGGGTGGACGCCACGTCGCCGATGGACGGCAGCAGGAGCGGTGATACTCCTCCCGCCGTGGCGGCAAGCTCCCAGGCTGCCAGAATCACGAGGACCCAGAACAGGATCGCAAGCCTTTCTTTATTTTTCTTCACTGTTTTCATAAATACCTCTGTTGGAGATTGGAGCGCCTCACTTGGACCCCTGGGGTTCAGGGAAAACCGCGTCCTCATAGCGGATGGGCTTCTTCAGCATTCCAATGCGGTACATCTCTTCCGCCAGCTTGTCGATCCCGGTCAGCCTCGTGGAATAGATAGTGCCGTTATATGTCATCTGTTTTTTCAGCGTCGCTTCGTCGACCCCATAGACCGGCGCCAGCGTGGCGACGGCCTCGTCCATATTGTTATTGATATAATCTGTCGCGGTGTTCAGAGCGCGGAGAATCGCGGCATATTCCTCGGGGTGCCCGTCGTGAAATTCCACAGTGGCCACCCCCGTGATAAAGGTAAAGGGCTGTCCCATAATTTCCTCGCCTGTGGTGACGATCTTCATACCGTGGGAAAGCTCTTCGTCGATGTAGGGCGGCGTTGAAAAGTGAGCTGTGATTTCCGTGCCTGCGATCAGCGCGTCCATGGCGTCCGGATGGGAAAGGGAAACGATCTGGTTGTCAAAATGGTTCGGATCGCCAAATTCACGGTCGCTTGCAATGCAGAGCAGAACGTGCTGGGTGGATCCCGGCGACAGGACTGCGATCCTGTCCGTATCGGAAAAATCCCGGAGAGAATTGACCTCAGGCCTGTTTGTGACAAGGGCGACCTCATTGGAAGAAATGCCGGTGGCATATTTCCACTCCATACCGTTATCGAGTCCGATCAGGACAGGGGCGGATCCCATAAATCCGAAATCCACCTCTCCCGCAAGCATCGCCTCCCGGATCGGAGTAGGGCCGCCATATTGCTTCCAGTTGATCTTAATCCCCGGAAGCTCCTTCTCAAGCAGCTTCTGCTCCCTCATGATCTGAAGCGGAGCATAGGCGATGCCGTACTGCTCCGCGATGCCGATCTCCTTTCCGGAATCTTTTTTTGCACAGCCTGACAAGGGCAGCACAATCAATCCGCAGAGCAGAAAAAAGAGCAGCGTGCCCCAAAGGGTTCTGGGGTGGAAAATATGTTTCTTTCCGGACAAATCTATCATCACAACACCTTGTATAAATTGTTTCCTTTCTCATCCAGTATTTGAAGGCGGCGCTGAAACTGTTCCACAGCCCCGTCCACGGGGCCCGATTCTGAAAAGAAGACACAATGTCCGAACCGGGCGGTGGCATTCTCGATCATGCCGATTTCATCGCCAGCCTGATAATTATACCCTGCGTCGATCACATGCTCCATTTTCAGTATCTCCGAGAGAGGCGTGACCGACGCGATCCGTCCAGGGCCCGTAAACATCAGCTGAACGGAAGCCGTGCAGGGCAGCCTGGAGCAGTCAAAATCCATGAGGGGCGCCGTGTCGGCTTCCATCCCAAGAGAGAGNNAAAACCGCTGATTTTCGGGATGATGACGTCCTCAAAGGCGCCTCCGATCCTGGCCGCCACCTCATTGACCATGATTCCTGCCTCTCCGACGAGCATCTGTATGTACAGCGGTCCGTTTTTCAGCTGGAACGCGGCCGCGATCTTTTCGGAAATCCCCTTGATCTCCGGATACTGGTCCATATGGACGCTGGGAAACCGATGAGAGGTGCAGATCCCGATATGGACGGGGTCCGGGAGCAGAAGGCGGTCGGTCACAGTCAGTATGGTCAGCCGGGAATCTTCAATCCATCCGCTTACGGTGATCTCATCGGAAGGGTAATACTCCTCCAGCAGCGCCTCTTTTTCTCTGGAAAAGGAGAGGGTGCGGTCAAGATACCGCAAAGCCAGCTCTTTGTCCTCCAGCAGAAAGATTCCCCGCTGGCCCTGGGAGTCCAGAGGCTTCAGCACAACCGGCGCGCAGAGCTCTTCCAGGTTCTCAAGGGTGGAATGGGCGTGAATCAACCGGCTCTTCACCGAAGGGATACCGTTGGCCTGAAACAGAGCCTTCATGATTTTTTTATTGGTGACCGCCTTTGCCGCCTTGGAGTCGATGGGAAAAGGAAGCCCCAAAGCCTCCGCCACGAGGGCGGCGGTCAGCACAGGCTGGTCGGTGCCTATGGTCATAACTCCGTCGATCCCCATCTCCCTGGCCGCCCGGATGCAGCCTGCCGCATCGAAGGTGCTCGCATCGACATGGAGATCGGCAAAACCTGCCGCAGTTGGCGCTTTTGAATAATCCGCCACGATCACTTCATAGCCGAGGGCCTTGCCGTGGAGCACAGCGCTTTTCTGGCAGTTGGAACCGCCCAAAACCATTAATTTTGTCATCGAATCACCTTCAGTTTATAGCGAAGCAGAAGCTTGCAATAGACCAGAAGCAGCTTTCCGAAATGATAGCTGGAACGGCCGCAGCGTCTGGGAACGTATTCGTAAGGAATATTTGCCACGCGGAGCTCATATCGAAACGCTTCCGCCGACAGATAGAAAAACTTTTTTTTCGACCGGGCAAGCTTTTCGGCGAGATCGCCGGTCATGATCCGAAAGGCGCTGACTCTGATCTCCTTCGGCTTGTTGGTAAAGCTGTCGAAAAGCCGGTCCCGAAAGAGGCTTCCCAGCTGCCTCGCCGGAGACGGCCCACAGGAGGCTGTTCCGCCGGCATTGGGTTTTCCAGCATCCGATTCTGTTCCAAAGACCGGTACGGCATAGACCAGGTCATATCCCTTTTGGATCGTTTCGATTAGGGTTGGGATCACGGCCACCGGATTTTGAAGATCATCGTCCATGGTGATAACATACCGGCAGGGCACGGCCATCCGCGTAAGCCCGGTGTGCAGGGATGCCTGCTGTCCTTGGTTTTGGGGGGCAAAATGGTAATCGATATTGGGATAAGCGTCTGCCAGGGACAGGATGAGCTCCCGGGTGTTGTCCCCGCTGGCGTCATCCACCAGGAAAATACGGAAATCATACCGTTCCAGCGATCTCTCAAGCTGCTCTACAAGCTGTACTATCGTGCCGGAGGCGTTATAGGTCGGGACAATCACATTGAGGAAGGCCATCACGCAACCCCCGCCCGCTTCAGCAGGCTGCGGATCACCGCTTCGCAGTCGCTTTCCGTCATTTCCGTATGGATCGGCAGCCTTAAAATCGTTTCATAGGCCGAAAGACTGCCTGGAAAATCATGGGCTTCATAGCCCAAAGCCCTTCCGTAGCCGGAAAGGTGCAGCGGAACGAAGTGGGTTCGGACATCGATCCCATCCTCCAGCATGCCCTTCCTTACCGCCTCTCTCATCTCATAATCTCTGCAATCGACATAATAGATATGGTAGTTGGGAGTAGAATAGCGCGGGATTTTCATGGGCTTGATCCCGCCGGAAAGCTTTTCCGCCTCGCCG
>DLFX01000044.1:0-3397 GCA_002482405.1 Firmicutes bacterium UBA7709
ACAACGTCGCCTTCTTCGACCATCTTGGTCGTACTCAAATTGGAATATTTTGTAACGATCCCGTTTCCGTGGGATATCTCGATAGTTATCCCAAGCTTATCATCGTTGTAGACCTTGGTGATAGTCCCGGCGCCGGCCGCCAGAACCTGCGTGTCTATCGGGGCCTGGATATCAATGCCGTTATGGACGAGATACTCGTCCAAGGTCTGGGAATAAATCGGTACTTCATTGGAAAATTGCTTGGTGATTTCACCTTTTAAAGGAATTGTAAAAGAAGACGCCGTAACCTTCTTTTCATTCTGTCCCTTATCATTTGGCTCCTCGGGCTTCTGGGCCGTGCTGTCAACAGTTGGAACAGGCTCGACTACATTTTGCTCCTGCTGATTTTTGTCCTGCGCAATATTAATATTATCATCACCATTTAAATCAAGCTTATTAAAATTTGACTTCAGGGTAAAAATAGAAGCAATTGCAACCACGCAGAAACATAATACAAGTGCAACGGCTACCCGGTCATTTGGCTTTTTATTATTCGATCGCATGTAAAACACCTCCAAAAGTATTATTTCCTACTTTCTGAGAATTCATACTGCCGGAGGTTTTCGAAATCAGTATTTTTTGCGTCCAAATTTTATAAATTCGGAAACGCAGGGCTTTTCGGCGCAAACAACCTGAACTTTTCGGCGAAAAACACCCTAAACTTATTGCCTGCGCCCATTTTTTGTATTACAATACATCTATTATACTAAAGGCAGGTGATAATAGTATGTCGAGTTATAAGATGGCAGAGGCCAACAGCAGAGTGATTCCAAAGGAAGACAAGATATTCGGAATCAGCCGGAAGGCAAAGGAAATGGCGGCGAGAGAAGGCGCCGATAAAGTGATCGACGCAACGATAGGCTCCCTTCTCGACGATGACGGTAACCTGGTGATTCTTTCCTCCGTGGTAGACGTCCTGAAAAATCTGACTCCGATGGATTTTGCCGACTACGCTCCCATCGCAGGAACTCCCGCTTATTTAAACGCAGTCAAAAAAGCGGCGTTCGGAAGCTATGTTCCGAAATCATATACGGAAGCGGTAGCTACTCCCGGCGGAACAGGCGCTATCAGAAATACGATTCAGAATTATTCAAAGCGGGGCGACCAGGTTTTGACTTCCGACTGGCATTGGAGCCCTTACAGCACGATAGCACAGGAAATTGAAAGATCCATTACCACATATACCCTCTTCGACGAGGAAGGCAGATTCAACACCGCTTCTTTTGAAGGCAGAATCAATGAGCTGCTTTCAAAGCAGGACGGTCTGGTGATCATACTGAATACCCCCGCCCATAATCCCACCGGCTACAGCTTTACCCTGGAGGACTGGGACAAAATCATGGGCATTGCAAAAAAGGTGGCAGGCGGCAGTAAAAAGATAACGCTGCTCGTAGATGTAGCGTATCTGGATTATGCCGGAGATGAAGAAGAGCACAGGAGATTTTTCCCGCTGCTGGATGATCTTCCGGCTAACATTCTCGTGGTGGTGGCCTACAGCCTTTCGAAAACATGCACCATGTACGGGATGAGGTGCGGCGCTATGATCTGCATGACCCAGGACAAGGAAATCGCCGAGGAGTTTAAAACCGTCTGCTCATTCTCGAGCAGAGGCTCCTGGTCCAACTGCAACCGTTCGGCCATGACGACTCTCGCAAATATCTATGCCGACGAAGCTCTTTTGGCCAAGGTGACGGCGGAACGGCAGGGATTCTGCAAAATGCTTGTGCAGAGAGGAAAAGCTTTCCAGGCGGCTGCCAATGAAATCGGTTTGAAGATCGTTCCTTTCCACGCGGGATTTTTTGTGACGGTCCCCTGCGAAAACGCGGAAGCAGCGGGTCTGGAGCTGGAAAAGGAAGGAATCTTTACAGTGCCCATCGGAAAAGGACTGAGAGTTTCCGTGGCCTCGATTTCCGAAGAAAAGTGCAGAATGCTTCCTTCGGCCATGTTAAAGGCAATCGATAAGGTCAACGAATAAAACGCATAAGCAAATATTTGATACGACGAAAATTTGCGAATCAGAGAACCGAAACCTGCCGGGAAACAAACCGGCAGGTTTTTTTACCTGATCAATCATCGGGATTGTTGGTTCTGTATAATAAATTGAAACAACACGTCTTCAAAATAATTGCTTGTGCTCTCGGCCTGGTCCAGGATCCTGCTGAAGATATCGATATTTCTGGCATAATCCTGGGTTAAAAACGAAGTGGACTCATCGATGGTGCTGCGAAGGTTATCATACAGTCTGGCCCGCCATTCCTCCTCGCTCCACTGCGGATTGAGCGCCGCGATAAAGACCGCCCTTTGATCCGCATTTTGGTATAGGAGCTGGGTGATCCGATTGATTTCATCCACATTGCCTTCCATCTGCGCGGTGATCAGCGCAGCGACCAAATCGATATACTGATTGAAAAGCTCGACGTAATTCTCCGCCACAGCGTCGCCAAAGATCTGGCGCAGAAAGGAAACATATTCAACGGGCACCTGTTTCAGACGTTCAAAGACCTCCTCTGTATTCTCCAATCCAAGATATCTGCTGAGCATATAGCTTCTGATCCATGTCGCAAGCTCAAACCAGAACATTCTGACGCCAAATATCGCATTCATCTGGTCATAGGTGATACACGGTTCATCGCACTGGCACAGTGGATCCTCAAGCTTATCCGGACAGGGGACGATATAGTTGAACAGTCCCTGCCCCAAATCGTCGCCGATCCGGTTGGCCATATCCATCAGGCGGCCGTAAAGTGCAATATCCCCGCTGCTGTCACCGGCAGCCAGAAAATTTGCCATCTCGATTAAAGTTCCTATGAAATTTTCCAAATCTTCGCTTTCCCGGTCCCCTTCCCAATAGGGATTGATGGACGCAAGAAAATCCGATCTGGTTTCAGCGTTTTGGAACAGGCGGTCAACGTTGCGGGCGACCCCTTCCGTATCGCCCTCCAGCTGCGCTGTGATCAGGTCTCTGACTATGATCGCAAACTGGCTTACGATCTGGCTGTATCGCTCCGCGTTTTCACGGCCGAAAATGATCTTCAGCAGATCCCCGGCAGACAGCGCCTCCAGGTAAAACCGGCCGAACAGTTCTTCTGCGTTTCCGATTCCAAAATATCTGCTGATGATATATGCTCTGGTCCAGATCGCTAATCTCCTGTAAAAAATTCGCGCATTGGAAATCAGATTCATTTGGCTGTATGTAATGCATTGTTCCGTCAGATCATTTTTTGTTATCATGGCGATGCTCCTTCTTTCGATGATAATCAATATATTAGCGCAGGGGCGGGAATGACACAGCCGTCCTTCTTCAAATCAAATGAAATCCCGGAAGCACAGGTCCTTGACTTCGTATTTTTTATTTAAT
>DLFX01000044.1:3403-6237 GCA_002482405.1 Firmicutes bacterium UBA7709
ATTAAATAGAATCCGACGACGCAATGGTATAAGGGGGACGCCTTGGAGGAGATAAGGAATAAAGAACTGCTCAGAAAAGTTTCACAGGGAGATGAAGCGGCATTTGCAAGCCTTTATGAGGAAACCCGCAGGATATCTTCGCCTTTGCATTGAGCATATTAAAAAACTATCACGACGCGGAAGACGTCATGCAGGAGGCCTTTTTGAAAGTAAAATTGCAGGCCGGTTCGTGCAGAAACTTTGAGAACGTCAGCGGCTGGCTGATACGGGTCACAAAAAATACGGCTCTTGATTTCATCAGGAAAAAGAAGGATGTCATAGATGGGGATCTCGCCGGGGAGAACTTCCGGACAGAGGAAGAAAGCACGATTGCGGATCATTCCATCTTTATAAACCAGCTCTTTCATGAACTCAAGGACGAGGAAAGGCAGATCGTGGTGCTTCATCTGGTCGCCGACCTGACTCATAAAACAATTGCAAAGACGTTAAACCTGCCGCTGACTACGGTCAAATGGCGCTATCGGAAAGCGATCCTGCATTTAGAGAAGATTTCCAAGGAAAAGGAGTGGGAGCTGTGAGAGAATTTGAAAAGAATCTCGCCTTGAAGTTGAAGGCGGAAGCCGCAAGGATCGCGCCGGAAAGCCGGGGGTTTGATCTTGACATACGCATGAATGGAGACGCGGGTGAAGGAGATCATCCCTTAAACCTTGCCGTTAAAAAACACGGGCTGATATCCGGAAAGAGGTTGACTGCGGCTGCGGCGGCCGTCATGCTTCTCCTTGCGGCTGCTCTTGGCGTTGACCATTATTCTGAGAATAGAACAAGCCATCACAGTTTCCAGATCATTTCGTACGCGGACAGCGACGGTATGGAAGGCAGACCTATAGAAGAACGGCTCCTGGACGCCGATATCTCCATGGTGATGCCCCATGGCCAGATTGAGCTCAACCCGGATTTTAACCCTCAGAATGTGAGCGATTGGGCTTACGGATGGGGTACCGGCAGTTTTTACGTGTCGGGGAAGGATATCGCCCGGGTCACCTATTCCCTCAAAAATGGAGTGATCAGTCATTACGATAAGNNTAAAGCAGAACGTAGAGGGAAATCCCGTACGGATCGAATTCTTCCTGCCCTATGCGGCGCTTGGTCTGAATGAGACTCAAATCCCTGAATACCAACTGGAGGAAAAATACACGGAGCGGTTGAAGGAGCTATGGAACAGCGGAGACTGCCCTGAGCTTGAAGCGGTGAAGAAGGGCTACTTTGCGGGAAAAAGCCTGAATATCGAGGATTATACCATTATGAGCTTTGTCGGCACCTGGTCCGCCGCCCAAACCGACGGAAGGTATTTCCGCTTCCGGGACATTGCTCTGGATAAACAATTGAACAGCGAGGGCCACAAAGTAACGGTGGAATATTATCATTTTGACTACGGAGAACAGTTTAATTTCGATGATTCGATCTACGGCGTCCTGTGGAGCCCGAAGTTCAAGCCGTACTCAACGGCGGCCGTGACGAACCCTGCGGATTTACCGGGAGATGAATTGACCGTTACGGTAGAGCTCCGAAACGGGGACGTTATAAAAAAGGTCATCAGGCTAGGCTTCGATAGAGAGGGATATGTAATCGCCAAAATCAAATAGAACCAAGTGGCCTAGATCAATTTCTGCATTCAGGTCTACTGAATAATTAAAGGGCCAGCCGTGGGATTTTTAAGGAAGACCTGAAACCTCTTACCGAGCTCATGCGTAGCATATAAGCGAGGGAGCCTTCCGTAAAATACCCACGGCTGGCCCCTATATTCATTTGACCTGCACCTTGCAGTAATTAATCTTCTTGCCCTCCGCCCGAAACTTGTCCTCGTATTCCGTGGTCACGTCCCTTGCGGGCAGTTCCGCGCGGTGAAGGTCATCAGTAGATTCCAGAATCATCATGCCGCTGTTTTCAAATTCCTCTTTGGCAAAGGCAAACAGACCGACGTTATCGGTCTTGAATTCGATGCAGCATCCCGGCTTTAAAGCCTTACGGTAGCCGTTCAGATATCTGGAATGAAGCAGTCTCCGCTTAGCATGGCGGTCCTTCGGCCAGGGATCGCTGAAGTTCAGATAAAGGCAGGAGAGTTCGCCTTCCCCGAAATATTCCTCTGTGTCCCGGATGTATTCCTTAACGAAGACGATATTATTCCGGCCTTCTTGGACAGCCTTTTCCAGCGCCCTCAGGATAATGCTCCCTCTGCCCTCCACGGCGATATAGTTCCGGTCCGGATTCTGCTCCGCCAGAGTCATGATGAATTTTCCCTTGCCGCAGCCGAGCTCCGCATAGATCGCACTGTCGTTTTCAAAGACGCTCCGCCAGTTGCCCTTCAGAGCCTTCGGATCGTCTATCAGATATTGACGATACTCTGCAAGCCTTTCCTCTTCATTTTTCACTTTTCTTTGCCGCATTCTGATTTTCTTCCTTATCCGTTTCTAAGCCGCTGTTCCACGGCCGCATCAATATGTATTATTCGTAGATCTCCACCGAGTCCCCGATTTCGGCCTGATCCCACAGCCACCTGATATCGTCATCGTCCATGGCAACACAGCCCGCGGTCCAATCCCGGGTGGCGCCCATTCCGTGGATTCCGATCTTTCCGNNTTTCCGCCCAGCGTGGTCTCCCAGCAGGGCCGCTTTCCGCTCTCGATGGATGTTTTGATATGATCGAATTCCTCCTGGGAGATCAAGCCCTCTGCAAGGCCCCGCTCCGCGTCCTGAATATTGGGATAACTGATCCCCAAAAACAGGGTGAATTTGCTCTGGGGGTTCTTGGTGCAGATGTAATACCGGCCTTCCGG
>DLFX01000044.1:6257-13702 GCA_002482405.1 Firmicutes bacterium UBA7709
ATCCCGCAATTTTTTCCCTTCCGGTGAAAATCCGAGAGAAATCCCAAAGCTCCGCTTCATCGCGTCGTCCTGCCAGAACTCCAGCCTCCTCGCCTTTTTATAAACCTTGATTACGTTCATCTATTTCTATCTCGCGTCGGCTTCCGATTTGCCGGGGGCCGCGCCCTCCTTTTTCTCAATTTTCCAATTTACTCCGTCTTGATTGCAGCCGGCTTTCCCCCAATTTACTCTATCACGATTACGACCACTTCTCCCGGAGTATACCAGTCATACACAAATTTTGCGTGGGAAGTGTAGTTCCTTACGCATTTGTGAGACAGCGGCACAGTCCCCATCGTCGAGGAATATTCCACCTTTCCGGGGTCGACGCGGCCGCCGTTAGCGTCAAATTTATAGTTGACCGGAACGCCGTGCATGTAGGCTCCTCCCGCAAATCTTACGGCATAGGGAGCGTAGCCCTGAATGGATGTGGTCCCGTCTTTATAGTAGTAAAAGCGCTCCCGCTTCTCAATCCCGTAGAAAAATCCCAGGGGCGTCGGCTGATGGTATTCCCCCGTGGTTCCGGTAGTCGCAAGGGTGTAAGAGACGACCTTCCATTCCTCGTCGATCTTTTCGAACACGACTTCATTCTGGTTTGCCCGGTCGATGACAACAGCCTTTTTCACCGCCGTGACTGCCGGCGGCGTTGCGACATATTTATTCGGAACGAAGTATTCCTTTCCGTCGTAGACCAGCGAAACCCTGGTGTATTGAGCATCCGAGGACAGGACTTTGACAAGGGTCCCATCCCCCAGGTAGCTGAATTCCTTCAAGTCCGCCAGGTTTGGATATCCCGGCGCGCTCTGGCTTCTCTTGCCCCCTGTGCTGTCCGTCTCTCCTCCGTGATAGAGGGGGGCGGAGCCCTTCAAATTGTGATAGTTGTTGATATAGGTCAGCGGCTTCTCCGCCGCCGATTGCTCCGCCTTTAAAACTGCGTCGTAAGCTTTGTCAAACTGAAATACCCGCTTTGACACCGCGTCTGCGCTGACAAACCCGAAAAGCTTCTGCCCGTTCTGCTGCCAGGTCATGTGGTACCATTGCACTCCATCGGGCCAGGTGATTGTCTCGATATAGCCCAGCTTTTCATTCTTCTGCGCGACTCTGAGCTTCGGCTCCGTCAGGGCAGGTCCTTTCCTGACGTTGACCGCTTTTTCCACCACCAGATAGGTGTAAGTAAGCGGATATTTATCATACTTCAGCTGAAATGCCACCTTCGGCTCTGTGATTTCAGCGGTCACGTCGTAAGGGTCCTTCGGGATGGCCGCGCCCGTCGGCTCTCCTGTGCTGTCCACAACCTCCGGAGTCTGAGAGTCAATATTCTCCGGCGCCGTAGTGCCGATCCCCGTAACGGCTGTATCGACGGCCTCTCCTGTGGTGGAATCGACGGCTCCGCTTTCCACGACAACAGGCTTCCCGCCGCCGGCGGCGATGGCGTCCCTGACCTGGGGCCCGACGATGAGCAGCAATAAAAACACTGAAGACAACAGCATTACAAAGAGCGCTAATTGCAGGTTCTTCTGCATGATTTTCCCCCTATATCCTAATCTCGCAATACATTATATGAAAATTCGGGTTGCATTAGTGCAGCCCTAAACCCTTTTAATACTTTTATTTAAAGATATGGTCATACTTTTTTAAAAGGCGAAGCAGCGGATATCCGATCAGATAGCAGGCGATCAATTCTCCTGCCGCAACCCAGAGCATATTGGCAGCCAGCGGCATCGGCACCCTGTAAACATAATACAGCATGCTTCCGATGATGAGGCCGTTGGCGATGACGGGAGGCAGCGGAACCAGAACCGGTTTTCTCCTCAGATAGTAGGAACACGCCGCCGCAAGGAGGGTTGCCGCGCTTCCAAGGATCATATCCACGAGGCCGTAAGGCCCTATCATGTTGGCGACGAGGCACCCGACAAAAAGGCCGGGAATTGCGGCGGGGGTGAAATACGGCAGGACGGTCAGCGCCTCTGAGACCCGCACCTGCATGGGTCCATAGCTTAAGGGCATCAGCATGACCGTAAGCGCCGCGTAAACTGCGGCTATGACGGCCGCCTGAATCAAAAATTTCGTACTCTTCATTTTATATCCTTCCGATCCCCTGAGCCTGAAGGATTACCGCAGCGAGATAAAGAATCATGATGACGACGGCGACGGCGTCTTTCTTTTTCAGCTTCATGCCGTTCATCCGCGTCCTGTGGCTGCCCCCGCGATAGCAGCGGGCTTCCATGGCCATGGCCAGATCCTGGGCGATGCGGAACGCGCTGATAAACAGCGGCACCAGCAGCGGGATCAGGCTTTTCGCCCGTTTCATAATATTGCCGCTTTCAAAATCCGCTCCCCGCGCCATCTGCGCCTTCATGATCTTATCCGTCTCCTCCAGAAGCGTCGGAATAAACCGCAGCGCAATGGTCATCATCATGGCCAGCTCGTGAGCCGGCACTCCGATTTTCTGGCCGGGGCCGAGAAGCTTCTCGATTCCGTCGGTCAGGTTGATGGGCTTTGTGACAAGGGTCAAAAGAGAAGAGCCGATGATGAGAAGCACCAGACGCACTCCCATGAAAACCGCGTTGTAAAGCCCTTCCTCCGTTATCGTAAGAAATCCGAGCCTTACCAGCGTCGTGCCCTTGGTCATGAACATGTTGATGGTAAAGGTAAAGACGATGATGAGAAAAATCGGCTTCAAGCCTTTTAAGATGAACTTCAGCGGAACCCGTGACACCCCTATGATCAGACCCAGGGTGATCAAAACGGTGATATATCCCCAAAAATCCTTGATCAGAAAAAGGGAGATTATATAGACAAAGGTCCAGATGATCTTTATTCTCGCGTCAAGCTTATGGATCCAGGAATCCCCCGGATAATACTGTCCTAATGTGATATCTCGAATCATAAATTATCTTTCCAATTNNCGATTATTTAGTAGCGGAGCGGCGTCTATTTGCCCAAAAGCCGAAGCAGCTCTTCTTCCGCCGCTTCAATGGTCAGGACATCCTCAGAGGCAGGGACTCCTCTGCGCCGCAGTTCCTGCATCAACGAGGCTGCCGGAGGCAGTCCCAATCCGAGGGATTCCAGATAATCGGCCTGCCGGAACACCTCTGCGGGGGACCCCGTCAACGCCAGCTTTCCCCGGTCCATCACCAGGACCTTATCCGCAAGCCGCGCGATATCTCCCATGTTGTGGGAGACCAGAAGGATGCTGTTCTCCTGAGCCCCGTGGATCTTCTCCACCATGCGGAGAATGTCTGCGTGAGCCTTCGGGTCCAGCCCTGCCGTGGGTTCGTCGAGGATCAGGATTTCGGGCTGCATCGCAATCACGCCCGCTATGGCGACTCTGCGCCTCTCTCCGCCTGAAAGTTCAAAGGGAGAGCGTTCCGCGACTTCCGCGTAATCAAGTCCCACCAGGCCGATGGCCTCCATTACCCGCTGGTCCGCTTCCTCCTGGGAAAGTCCGAGATTCAGCGGGCCGAAAGCCACATCCTTGTGAACAGTCTCCTCAAAAAGCTGATATTCCGGGTACTGAAACACGAGGCCGATTTTCCGCCTGATATCCCGCATCTTTACGTCCTTGTCCGTGATATCCACGCCGTCGATGAGGATGCTTCCGGACTTGGGCTTCAGCAAACCGTTCAGATGCTGGATCAGAGTCGATTTGCCCGAGCCGGTATGGCCGATGATCCCGACAAACTCGCCTCTCTCGACTTCAAAGCTGATGTCCTCAAGAGCCACGGATTCAAAGGGCATCCCTTCGCTGTATATGTGGGTGAGGTTTCTTACTTGTATCTGCATGCGATATAATCCACCATTTCCTCTGTACTGATAATTCCTTCCGGTATCTCCACGCCCCGTCTCCGAAGCCTGTGAGCCAGATCCACCGCAAAGGGCACATCCAGCTCCATTTCCCTGATTTCCGACTCATGGCTGAAAACCTCCACCGGAGTTCCATCCAGCATCACCTTGCCTTTATCCATGATGACGACCCGGTCCGCCCTGGCCGCTTCATCCATAAAGTGCGTGATCAAAAGGATGGTGATCCCTTCCCTGTGAAGCTTCTCTATGATCTCCATGACTTCGTATCTGCCGTGGGGGTCCAGCATGGCGGTGGGTTCGTCCAGAATGATGCACTCCGGACGCATGGCGATGACGCCTGCAATGGNNAGGCGCCTTTTTCCTCTCCTCGTACATATTGACAGAGTAAAGGGAATCGTCGACCCTCTTTCTGATCTCTCCCGGCTCCACGCCGAGGTTCTCCGGTCCGAAGGCCACGTCGTCCTCTACGATGGAGGAAACGAGCTGATTGTCGGGATTCTGAAATACCATTCCCGCAGCCTGCCGGATTTCCCAGAGTTTTGATTCATCCTGGGTATTGAAGCCCTTTACATAAACAGCCCCGCCGCTGGGAAGCAGCAAGGCGTTGATATTCTTCGCAAGAGTCGATTTCCCCGATCCATTTTTACCTATGACTGCGGTAAAGCTGCCCCGTTCAATTTCCAGGCTGACACGATCCACCGCCCGGACCGGCTCCAGCTGATCTTCTCTCTTATATTCAAATACCAGATCGTCGATCCTGATAATACTTTCCATCTACTGAAAAACTCTCTTTCCCGACTCCGTTACCAGCCAGTCGCAGGTATCGAAGAATAGTTTGCTCGAAACTTTATCGTTATAATCCAGGGTAAACTGAATGCTGTTCAAATATGTATCATACTCCGTCAAGGCCCAGGCCGTGGTGGAATCCGGATGCTGCTTGATAAAGGCGGCATAGGCGGTTTTCGCGTCGGGTGAAAACGCGTGGGTCTTGTAGTCAAAGATCGGGGTGCCGTTTGTTCCCATGACCAGCGCGTTCATGTAATAGCTGTAAAGCCAGGTAAGATCATCGCTGATGGCCTTATAATCCCTGTTTTCCCGGATAAACTGCTCCAGGTTATATGTCCGCTGGGCGAGCTCATCCCAGCTGAGCAGGAGGACCGTATCCTCCATCATCGGAGAAGCCTGTTCCTCGGCGTCGATCTTGTAAAGGCCCAGCAGTACCGGATCGATATACTTTTCGTATTTCTTGATCCAGTCGGTGTAAACGATGCCCTGTTGATTATACCCGAGGATGTAGTGCTCCAAACTGTGCACCATCTGGCTGGCGTTGTCCTCATCCATTTTGGGGAGGTATTTGTCAAGATAATCGGTTGCCTCTTTTATTGTATCTTCTGAAGCCGGCTGATCCAGAATCGCAATGAAATCCTCCTGGATTTTTTTCTGATCCGCTCCGCAGCCCGTTAAGGCGCCAAAGACCAACAATAATATTAAAATGATTGTCAATGACCATTTCATATCATTTTCCCNNCCCGCCTCATATTCTCCGGCCCGCCGTTTCCGCAATCCCGCCGCAATTTCATCAATGAAAATATTATATTACATATGGGCGTTTAGTTCAACTCAATATGGTCAAGGAATAAGTTTGCTCTTGAAATGTGCGCGTAAATATAGTACAATAACCCAAAATAAATAGTGCCAGCCGGTTGGACGAATCAACATTCGTTTTCAAGTCGCTCAGTTTCCAGGGGGGGAAGCTCTTTATAGAGTTTCCGCTTTTTTTATCGNNAACACAAATCTAAAAGCAAGGGGGAATCATTTTTGTCAGAACAGATTTATTTTATCATGTCCATCGTCATATTTATCGGGGTATACGTGCTCATAATATGGGATAAATTTGACCGGGCCGTCGTTGCCCTGACCGGAGCAATGCTCATGGTGCTCCTGAAGGTCCTCCATCAGGAGGAGGCGTTTGCCGCCATCGACTACAACACCATCGGCCTTTTGGTCGCAATGATGATCATCGTTATGATCATGAGGCGGACGGGTATTTTTGAATACCTTGCCGTGAAGATGGTAAAAGCTTCTAAAGCTGATCCTTTCAGGCTCCTTATCCTGCTTTGCCTCACCACGGGAGTACTGTCGGCGCTGCTTGATAATGTCACCACGATCCTTCTGATCCTGCCGGTCACTCTGAGCGTCACAGAGGAGCTGAACGTAAATCCGATCCCGTTTATCATTGCCGCGATCTTTTCTTCCAATGTGGGAGGGACCGCGACCCTGATCGGCGATCCGCCCAATATCATGATTGGAAGCCAAACGGATCTGAATTTTATGGACTTTCTGGCGAACGTGGCGGTCATCGCTCTTCCGATTTTATTGCTGACGTCTTTCCTGTTTGCTTTCATCTACAGGAAACAGCTTACGGCCAACGACGAGCTGAAAGAGAAGGTTATGAAGCTGGATGAAAAGTCCTGTATCAAAGACAGGCATTTGCTCAACAAGTGCATGGTGGTGTTCATTCTGGTGATCGTCGGTTTTTTGCTCCACGGCGCGCTTCACTACGAGTCGTCAACCATCGCTTTGACCGGCGCGGTCGTACTGCTGTTTGTCTCCGGCATAGATTCAGAACTGGTTTTGCTGGAGGTGGAATGGAAGACCATATTTTTCTTCTCCGGCCTTTTCATTCTGGTAGGCGGCATCGAATCCACCGGGGTGATCTCGATGCTTGCAAAAGGCGTTATCGAATTGACCGGAGGAGACCTGTTCCTGACAGCCATCGCTATTCTTTGGGTCTCCGCGATCGCATCGGCGTTTATCGATAATATTCCCTTCGTGGCGACGATGATCCCGTTGATCCTGCAGATGGGAGAGATGACAGACATGAACATCACGCCCCTTTGGTGGGCTCTCTCCCTAGGCGCCTGTCTCGGCGGAAATGGAACGGCCATCGGAGCCAGCGCCAACGTCGTCGCGATCGGTATAGCGGAAAGAGAAGGCTTTAAAATCACCTTCGGAAGCTATTTCAAAATCGCTTTTCCGATCATGCTGTTGACGGTTTTGATCTCGATGGCCTATATTTGTTTTGCATACCTCATTTAATCGAATAGATGACAGGCGACAAAATGATCCGGGGCGATCTCTTTAAGGACCGGGTCTTCTGTTTTGCACCGTTCCATCGCCTTAAAGCAGCGGGAACAGAAACGGCAGCCGGCAGGCGGATCGATGGGACTTGGAACGTCTCCTGTCAGGATAATGCGCTCTTTTTTCTTCTCCGGGTTGATGATCGGAATTGCGGAAAGCAGCGCCTGGGTATAGGGGTGCAGGGGATTGGCGTAAAGCTCCTTCTTGGGGGCGATTTCCGCCAGCTTTCCGAGGTACATCACGCCCACCCGGTCGCTGACATGCTCGATGACCGACAGGTCATGGGCAATGAACAGGAACGTGGGCTGCATGCTGTCCTTGAGGTCCTGCAAAAGGTTAAGGATCTGGGCCTGTACGGACACGTCCAGGGCGGAGACAGCCTCATCCGCCACCACGAACTGGGGATGCAGCGCGAGCGCCCGGGCGATACCGATACGCTGCCGCTGCCCGCCCGAGAA
>DLFX01000388.1 GCA_002482405.1 Firmicutes bacterium UBA7709
GCGCGGCGGAGCTGGCCCGCATCCTCAGCCGGCTCGACCGGCAGGCGGGCGAAATCACTGTCCTTCCAGTGGCTTCCAAACCCGGCGAACCGGCCCGCCGGGTGCTGGTTCGCGCCCGCAAGGGGCTGAAACGCGGCCCGCTGACCCTCCTGCCGCCCCTGGTGACACACCTGCCGGATGGCAGCGCGCGCACGCCTGCAGCTGAAGCGATTGTTCAGGGCCAGCCCCTCGACTGGGGCGGTTAAAACGAGCCTGCGCGCTCCGGTTTTGCTTGAATAAGGCTGCGCTTGCTCCAAACTGTAACAAACAGACGGATAACAAAGGGAGGAATCCCAATGTTTACAATTCTGCTCCTCGGAAGCCTCGTGCTTGGACTGGTGATCGCTGCTTTCGGCGCCTTCGGCACCAAGGATCACAATAGCGGGCGGCGCGGCTGGTGGTAGGCGCCTCGGCGGTTGCGCCGCCGCGCGCCCGGCGCTAGTGCGGGCAGGTTGTTTCCTGCGGATCCGCCCATGCCTGCCCCGAAAGCCCACGCCAAACCGAAATCCTTCCAGGACCTGATCCTGACGCTGCAGGCTTACTGGTCGGATCAGGGCTGCGCGATCCTTCAGCCTTATGACATGGAAGTGGGCGCCGGCACGCTGCATCCGGCCACCGTGCTGCGCGCGCTGGGACCCAAGAACTGGCGGGCGGCCTATGTGCAGCCCTCGCGCCGGCCCAAGGATGGGCGCTACGGCAAGAACCCCAACCGGCTGCAGCACTATTACCAGTATCAGGTGATCCTGAAGCCCTCGCCCGCCGACCTGCAGGACCTCTACCTCGCCTCGCTGTCGGCCATCGGCATCGATCTCAAGCTGCACGATGTGCGTTTCGTCGAGGATGATTGGGAAAGCCCGACGCTCGGCGCCTGGGGGCTCGGCTGGGAGTGCTGGTGCGACGGGATGGAAGTCTCGCAGTTCACCTATTTCCAGCAGGTGGCCGGCTTTGAATGCGCCCCCGTGGCGGGCGAGCTGACCTATGGGCTGGAACGCCTCGCCATGTATGTGCAGGGGGTCGAGAACGTCTACGACCTCAATTTCAACGGCCGCGAGGGTGACGAGAAGGTCACCTATGGCGACGTGTTCCTGCAGGCGGAAGAGGAATACTCCCGGCACAATTTCGAGCATGCCGACACCGACATGCTGTTCGAGCAGTTCCGCATGGCCGAGAGCGCGGCGGCGAAATATCTTGAAGCGGGCTGGGAAGACGGCAGCAAGACGCGCCATCTGATGGCGCAGCCGGCCTATGACCAGTGCATCAAGGCCAGCCATGTGTTCAACCTGCTCGACGCGCGCGGCGTGATCTCCGTCACCGAGCGCCAGAGCTACATTCTGCGCGTGCGCGAACTCGCCAAAGCCTGCGGGGCGGCCTGGCTGGCGACAGCGGCGGGCGGCACATCGGCGGTCTGATCCTCCCCCGTCCATCTCCCGCGCGGAGCGACGCCCATGTCCAGCCTCGACGTCGCGTTGCCCGGTGGCAGCCTTCCGGCTGAAGTGCCGGCCGGGCGGCGCGCGCTGCTGGCCGGCGCGCTGGGCAATGCGCTGGAATGGTACGATTTCGCCGCCTATGGCTTTCTCGCCGCCATCTTTGCCAAGAATTTCTTCCCTGACAGCGACGCGTTTGTCGGGCTGATCGCGGCCTTTGGTGTGTTCGCCGCCTCTTTCGTCATGCGGCCGGTGGGCGGCGTGGTGTTTGGCCATATTGGCGACCGCTATGGCCGGCGCCACGCGCTGTTCATTTCCGCCGCGATGATGACGGTCTCCACCGTCGCCATCGGCCTGCTGCCGACCTATGCCGCCATCGGCGCGGCGGCGCCGCTGCTGCTCCTGCTGCTGCGGCTGCTGCAGGGGCTTTCCATCGGCGCCGACGATTATCTCACAAAGCCCTTCCGTCTGAAGGAGCTTCACGCGAGGATGGAGGCCATCCTCAGGAGATCATCAGAGGATCTGGCGCCTCTTTCCCGAAGGATGAGCTTTCGGGAGGGAGATCTCGAGATCGATTTTGACGACCGTTCCGTCAGAAAAAACGGGATGGAGATAAAGCTCACTCCCAGCGAATACAGGATACTTTCAGCGCTGATCAAATATCCGGGAAAGGTGTTCACCCGGGACGAGCTGATCAGCATCGCCTTTGGAGAGGATTTTGACGGATATGACCGTTCCGTTGACAGCCACATCAAAAATCTGAGGCAGAAAATCGAATCCGACTCTAAAAATCCGGTTTATGTAAAGACTATTCACGGCGTCGGTTACCGGTTCGGAGGAGATTGAGATGAACTTCAGTTTAAGGTCAAAGCTTTCTCTTGCCATTGCCCTGGTGTCTCTGCTGACCGTGGCGCTGATCAGCTTTCTTACAAACTACCTGATTCAGAGCCAGTTCAAGGATTACGTCACAGGGCAGCAGCAAAAGGCGGCGCAGCAGATCGTGGAAAGCGTCGGCGTTCAATATGATGAGCAAACCGGCGCCTGGAATGTGGATTTTATCCACAACATCGGGATGTACGCCCTCTATGACGGCTATATCGTGAAGGTGTACGATGCGGTCGGAAATCCCGTCTGGGACGCGGAAACCTGCGATATGAGCCTGTGCGCCCGAACCATCGAAGATATCCGGCACCGCATGATGACGCAGTATCCGGCCATAGACGGCGAGTATACGACGAAAACCTTTCCCGTGATCCGGGATGGAGCGAAAATAGGGTCGGTGTCCATCGGATCCTTCGGGCCGTTCTTTCTCAGCAAAGACGATTTTCTCTTTCTTCACTCCCTGAACAAGATACTGATCGGAATCGGAAGCTTTTCTCTGCTGGTCTCAGTTGTTACGGGGATTCTGCTTGCGCGGCATTTGAGCAAGCCGATTCTGAAAACCATAGAGATGACCGGGGATATTTCCGCTGGAAAGTACGGCGTAAGGATCAGAGAGCACACGGGCACGAAAGAGGTGGATCGGCTCATCGGCTCCGTCAACCACCTGGCCGAGTCACTGGAAAATCAGGAGTCGCTCAGGAAGCGGCTGACGGCGGATGTAGCCCATGAACTGCGAACCCCCCTGACAACGGTGCAGACTCATATGGAGGCCATGGTGGAAGGGGTATGGGAGCCGACGGCGGAGCGTCTGGAAAGCTGTTATGATGAATTGAGCCGGCTCGGCAATCTGGTCAGCGACCTTGAAAATCTCGCAAAGGTTGAGAGCGGGAGCCTGAAGCTGAATAAGACGGAAATCAATCTGAGAAAACTGGCAGAGAAGGCGTTGGGGAACTTTGAAAAGGAGCTGAAGGACAGAAATCTCAGCGCGGAGGTGGCGGGAGACTGCCCGGACGTCGTGGCGGACAGGGACAGAATTAGTCAGGTGTTGATCAACCTGATCTCCAATGCCGTAAAATATACGGCCGCTGGGGGCAAAATCAAAATCACCCTTTCCGATGGAGACGATTCGGTGGCTCTCAATGTTCAGGATAATGGCAGCGGCATACCGGAAGAGGAGATCCCATATATCTTTGAGCGGTTCTACCGGGCGGATAAGTCCAGAAACAGAAATACCGGCGGCGCCGGAATCGGCCTCGCCATCGTGAAATCCATCGTAACCGCTCATGAGGGGACGGTGGGGGTAGAGAGCAGACTCAATGAAGGGAGCAGCTTTACCGTTACACTGCCTAAATCATAGAGCATAGCTATCACAGCGCTGTCAAAATTATAAGGCCGGCAATCGGAACATGATCATCCGGCAACCGGCGTCAGACGGGCAGGCGATGCCGGCGGGAGAAACGGAAAAAGAGGCAACCGTGAACGATAACGGAGATCTGGTCATTGCGATTTCCGACATTACAGAAAACGCAACATTTTATGCCTACAATGAGCTGGATTCCAAAATGGGGATTATCGCCGTCAAGGCGTCGGATGGAACGATCCGCACTGCTTTTAATACCTGTCAGGTGTGTTACGATTCCGGAAAGGGTTACTATAAGCAGGACGGCGATTTTCTAACCTGCCAGAACTGCGGCAATCAGTTCGGCAGGGACGACGTGGAGGTCGCAGAGGGCGGCTGCAATCCGGTTCCGATCACCGATGAATATAAGAGGGTAACAGGCGACACGATTACAATATCCAAAGAATTTCTTGAGGAAGCCCAAGCCATCTTTGAGAATTGGAAAATTTAACGCATTTCCGGAAGGGAAAGAGATGGAAGAACTGCGGCAGGTCTTAGCCGAAATGGAGAATAATACGTTTGTCAAATAACACTGTAAATTAACATGTAAATTTGCATTGAAATTTTGATCTGACAATAATATAATATTTGCATAGGAGATGATGATTATGCCAAATATTAAGCCGATTTCAGACTTGAGGAATTATACGGAATTGCTCAATGAGGTAAAGGAAGATAGCCCGGTTTATCTGACCCGGAATGGGCGGGGGGAATATGCAATCATTACAATAAAGGAATTGGACAGATTGAAAGCGACGGTCAGGTTGCTAGCCAAGCTTGAGGAGGGTGAAAAGTCAGCCAGAGAGAAAGGATGGCTTTCATCAGATGACGTCGAAGCCGCATTAGGATTATAGGTATGCCGAAGATTGAATACGCCCCGAAGGCGTTGGAAGATTTACAGCGCATACAGAAGTATATTGCGGATAACTGGGGGAAGAATGTCGCTGAAAGGGTTTTAAAAAGGATTACAAGTGATATTAAGAGACTGGAACAATATCCGGTGTCAGGTATGGATTTGGGAAAAATGATTGACGCACCAACAGAATACCGGTATTTATTTTCAGAAAAAAATTATGTTTTTTATCGCCTGGAACCTGATAATATCCGTGTTATACGTATACTGAATGAACTTCAGGATTATATGGAACAATTATTTGGAACCAGCCCCGACCCGGAATAATGCAAGAAGATAAAGAGGGGCGGTTCCTACGCTGGTCATAACGCCCAGGAACCGCCCTTCCTTGTTNNTATAGGAAACCTTTAGCCCATGATATTCTGTACGATTTCACGGAATACAGCCGTATGCTTGTCGATATCGGCCTCCGTCGTTACCGCCGTGATCAGCGCCATATTGTGGAACGGAGTCATCAGGATCCCTCTGTTCAGCGATGCGAGGTGCATGTATTGATCCAGCTCAAAATCTACCGCCGCCTCCGCTTCTCTGCCGTTTTTCGCGGGCTCTTTTCTAAACCAGTATTCCGTTCTGCAGCCCAGCTGAGTCGTGTTCCAGGGGAGATTGAACTCGTTGATGACGCTCTGGACTCCTTCGTTGAACCTTTTGGCGAGAGGAATATTTCTGGCATAGAAATCCTCTGTCAGAATTTCGCTCAGGGTCGCCTTCATGGCGTGCATGCTCAAGGCGTTGGCCGCGAGGGTTCCGCCGATGCCGCCGATATCGCAGAGCTCGTAGGGGATCGCCGCGTCAACCTTATCGCCCAGCTCTTTCGAGAAGCCGTAAGCCGCGCAGGGGATTCCCGCCGCGACGGTCTTGCCTACTACAACCATATCAGGCTTCAGGTTGTGGGCTTTTGTGTAACCGCCGACTCCGGTGCAGATGGTATGGGTCTCGTCGATGATAAGGACGGCGCCGTACTTCTTTGTCAGCTCTCTCAGAGCGTCGTGATAGCCCGGGTCCGGATGGACGATTCCGCAGTTGGTCATGACCGGCTCGGCCAGCACTGCCGCAACGTCGCCCATCTTTAAAGCGGCCTCCAGGGCGGGAACGTCATTCCACTCGATGATCCTGGTGGTGAGTCCCGGATCGCACTGGGGTCCGAGATTGCCCGGCTTTGCAATCGTCTTTCCGGTCTTTTCGTCCAGAATGGCGACGGTTTCATCCACGGTTCCGTGATAGCACCAATTGTACGCGATGATCTTAGGCTTTCCGGTGACCTCTCTTGCCAGTCTCAGGGCAAAGCGGTTGGCGTCTGTTGCGCTGGTTGAAAACGACCAGTATTTCATTCCGAATCTTCTGGAGAGCTCTTCTCCGCACCAGATCGCGTCCTCGGTGGGCAGCATGAAGGTGGTTCCCTGCTTTACATATTCCGTGATGGCTTTTACCGCGGGTTCCGGCGCATGGCCCACCATGGAGCCGGTATCGCCCAGACAGAAATCAATGTAGTCGTTTCCGTCCACGTCCTGGAAATGCGCCCCCTTTGCGTTGGCTACGCATACGGGATAACTGCCGGCCCACTTGACCATCCAGTTCATGGGAACGCCCTGCAAGAGGCTCCCTTTGGCCCTTTCATAGAGCTCCTTTGATTTGGGGTGGGTCTTTTCAAAGAGTTCTATCTCTTTTTGATACTGTGTTTTGAGTTTTTCTCTGTCAATCATTTTCTTTTCCTCCATTTTTTATTTGAGGGGCGGGAATTTATCGTCAAAGGATATTTCATCCGCGCCCAGGGTTCTCACGGCCTTGGTTTTGCCCAAGGTTTTCATTATTTTATAAATTATCATAGGTCCAACCGTCCAGGCCACCGAGAAGATGAAAGCGGACAGCAGATCAGGCTGGAAAGCCATGAAGAGCAGCCCTACGACGATGACAAACAATCCTATCGAGGGCAGGACCGGGTGAAGCTGGGTTTTCACGGTAAGGGCCTGTTTGGGATCATATCCCCTTCTTTTCAGCTTCACTCTCATAACGAGCTGAGAAGCGATGATGCCTCCCCAGCATACGGTTCCGGTGAATCCGGCCATGCCGAGGATCATGGTATAAAAGGCTCCTTCACCGAAATAGTAAGCAAAGGGGATGAAGATCCACATGGGGACGATGGTGAAGATAGTTGCAATCTGGGGAACATTATACCTGTTCAGCTTCAGGAAGGCTTTCGGCGCAAGCCCTTCTGCCGCAAGGCCGTATAAAGCCCTGACGGTTCCGTATACGCCGGAATTGGCGCAGCTGAACGCGGCGATCATGACGATGACGGAGAAAAATCCCGCCGCCCATCTCAAGCCGTATGAAGCCAGCGCCATGCTGAAAACAGAATCCTCAAGGGATGCGTCCTGATATGGAAGAATCATCACCAGAAGCGCCAGAGGGATGATGTAAATCAGGATAATCCGGTAAGCGACCCTCCTGCAGGCGATGGGAATATTTTTCTCGGGATCCTGGGTTTCCGCCGCCGCAAGGCCTACGATCTCAGACCCCTGAAAATTTACGAGGATCATGACCATGGTGGTGAGCATCACCAGGGACCCGTTGGGGAATAGGGAGCGGTACCAGCCCACCTCCGGATTGTACAGGATCGACAGGCCGATGGGCTTGCCTCCTATCACTCCGGCTATGATGAGTATTGCGCATGCGGAGAAGAGTACGACCGCCGCGATTTTCAGAATGGAAAGAATCGATTCGATATGACCGAACCAGCTAACGTGATAAAGGTTTACAATAGTAATCAGCAGAAGTGCAATGATGGAGTATACCACGATGTTTCCGGGCACAAAGGTATTCATGATGATGCCGCAGGCCACCGCCTCCGCGGGGACATAGCCGACCCAGTTGATCCAGTAAGCCCAGCCGGCGCCGCATGCAAAGCTTTCTCCGATGAATTCTTTCGCATAGGATACGAAAGAGCCCCTCCTGGGAACGTTGACCAACAGCTCCCCAAAGGACTGCATCACCGCATAGATGACCACACCGCCGATCAGATATGCAGCTACGATAGAGGGCCCGATCTCGTAAATAGTGTAGCCGGAGCCCAGGAAATAGCAGGAACCGATAATCCCGCCCAAAGCGATCAAAGATACGTGCCAAGGATGAATCCCGCGCTGGAGCGTGCGCTCCTCTTGGGGGACGACATTAGTGTTTTTGTCTGACATATAATCCTCCTGATCTATGATTCCAAAGGATAAACGAATTATAACTCTATTAAAGCAAAAAGTATGCCATTCGCCGGCAGCGGCAAGG
>DLFX01000160.1 GCA_002482405.1 Firmicutes bacterium UBA7709
CTCGTGGGGTCCCAAACGGTGGGAAGGGCGCTTGGCGCCGGATCGCCGGGGTGAACGCTGGAGCGCCCGGAGATCGCGGTGATCTGCAGAAATACCTTGGCTCCATACCCATGGATGCCGTCTACAAGATACTTTTGATTTTTTATGTAGGTTTCCGGGCTTGTGCCGATGTGAGGCAAGCCAAGCCAGCTCACCATGGGGACGAGACCGGTTATGATAAGGCCGGCGCCGCCCTTTGCGCGCTCGATATAGTAGTCCGCGCCATCCTTGGAATAACTGCCGTCCCGATTCATCAGACGCTCTGAGAAAACACCCATCGGCATCATCGCAATCCTGTTTTTGACTTCACAGGTACCTATTTTGATCGGAGAAAATAAACTCTTGTACTTTGCTGACATTTTAAACTCCTTTCTCTCGGCTCGCTGTAGTTTGTTCACTGAACCGTATACAGTCAATATAGATCAATCGATGGGCATTGTCAAGGAGTTTTGTTAAAAAAATAACCTTACATTCTATGCACTCGAGAAAGGCAAAACACTATGCATTCGAGCAGAGCAAAATAAAAACGCTTCCTGCAAATGAGGAAGCGTTCTTTATTGGATTCCATAATGGCTCAGTATCATGTCTATTTCCTTGACGCCGGTCTCGACGACATCGTATTTCCCATTGTGAAGGCACCAGTCATAAATGATCCCGCGGCTTGTGCGAAGGATTCTGTCTGCAATTTCTTCGCTTGGTATATCCGTAGGATTTACCTGTATTATCTGCTCTAATAATTTTTTATAGAGAAAGCGGTCTTTGCTGAATAAATAAGTGTTGCTGGTCCCCAGCTGATTTTTGAAAAAGATACCGGTAATTTCATGCCCCTTATGCGCCACATCTTCCAACTGGCCTGTAATCAGGTATTTAATCGTTTCCACGCCCGGAAGAGGGCTGTCTTTTTCCCAATTGTGATTTAATTTTTCGTCAAAATCCCGATATCCTTCATCGATCAGATTTTCTTTTGTCGGGAAATGATAATAAAAGGCACCGACGGAGACATGCGCCTTCTTGACGATATCGGTAATTTTAACAGAATCAAAGCCTCTCTCCTGGAATAGCTGAAACGCGCAACTGTATATTCTTCTTTTTGTTTCCAATCTTTGTTGTTCCCGCTGATTCATGTTCCGTGCCTTTCTTCTTTATTCGATCAATTACAAATCATATCATACTAATACCTTATTCTTCAACTTTTTTCTCAGGCATGACATATTTCACATGTATTGTAATCCTACACATATAAACCTATAAATTTTAAGAAATATCCTTGACGAATATATTCAAGTATGATACTATACTGGAGATTTGAGCAAAAATACTTTGAAAGGGTATCGGAAATGTTCGTACAGAAACACCGGCTGAAATATAGAAAAATGGTTCCGACTGCGGAGGTCTTTCTATTTTCTCCAGCAGGCGCCGTGTTTCCAGGTGTGGTGTTTCCCGGCAATTCCAAATCAGTCAATTTAATTAATTTATTTAATTTTTAAATCTTCCTTTTCAGGAAGATTTTTTTATGCCGTTAAGGAGGAGGTATCAGAGTGTTAAAAGGAAGAAGTTTTTTAGAGCCCATGGACTTTTCTACTGAAGAATTGGAGGGGCTGTTTTCACTGGCTGATAAAATAATCGAAGCGCCGGAGCGTTATGGGAAGGTTTGCGATGGAAAGATCCTGGCGACGCTGTTCTATGAACCGAGCACCAGGACCAGGTTCAGCTTTGAAGCGGCAATGCTGAGGCTGGGCGGGCAGGTGATCGGTTTTTCCGAACCGAATTCCAGCTCGGTCGCCAAAGGGGAAAGCATTTCCGACACCATCCGGACGGTGGCTTGCTATGCGGATCTGGCGGTGATGAGGCACCCGAAGGAGGGAGCGCCGAAGGTGGCTGCGGCCTCTACCGATATGCCCGTGGTCAACGCGGGAGACGGGGGGCATCAGCATCCGACCCAGACTCTGACCGACCTCTTGACCATCCGAAGGGAAAAAGGGAGTTTCGAAAATCTGACCGTGGGTCTCTGCGGCGACCTGAAATTCGGCAGGACCGTCCATTCTCTGATCAAGGCGCTGTCCAGATATCCAAACGTCTCTTTTGTTCTCATATCGCCGGAGGAGCTGAGAGTACCGGAATACGTGAGGAAAGAGGTCCTGATCAGGAATAACATTGCGTTTCAGGAAGTGGAAAACATGCAGGAAGCGCTTCCGAAGCTGGACGTTCTTTATATGACGAGAGTTCAAAGGGAACGCTTTTTCAACGAGGAGGACTATGTGAGGCTGAAGGACCGATATATCCTGGATGGCGCGAAGATGAAGCTTGCGAAGGAGAGCATGATGGTGCTCCACCCGCTTCCCAGGGTCAACGAGATATCCACCGAGGTGGACCGCGATCCGAGAGCGTTGTATTTTAAGCAGGCGAAATACGGCATGTACATTCGCATGGCCCTCATCATGAGCCTGCTTGGATTGGAATAGAACTGCCGGCAAGGGAACGTGATCCCTGGCTGAACAAGTCGGTTTAATAATAAGGAGGTAAAGAATGGTAGTTATTGACAGCATAAAAAACGGTATCGTCATCGATCATATCACTGCGGGTCTCGGCATGAAGATACTGGAGTACCTGGATATCGACACGACGAAGGACACCGTGGCAGTCATCATGAACGCGGTGAGCAATAAGTACGGCAGAAAAGATGTGGTAAAATTTGAAAACCTGTTTGACATCGATCTGGCCGCTTTAGGCATCATCGATCCTAAGGTTACGGTGAATTACATCGAAGATCATGTCATAACAAGAAAGATCCATCTCACCGTGCCGGAGAAAGTCGTCAACATCATCAAGTGCAACAATCCCCGCTGCGTGACAGCCGTTGAATCCGGCGCGCCTCAGATCTTCCACCTCATCGACAGGGAGAACAGGGAATACCGGTGCGACTACTGCGATGAGATCATAAGCATGAAGGGCGGATATGGCAATGAAATTATTCATAAGCAATGGTTTGATCGTTGATCCGGCAAACGGCCTAGAATCGAAGGGCGATCTGGTGATCGAGGATGGTATGATCAAAGAGGTCCGGCTCGACGGGGATCAAAACCGGAAAGCCGGTTTTAATGGCGGTCAGCCGGAGAGCGAAGATAGCGTGCCGAAAGATGAGTGTATTACAATCGACGCCCGGGGCAAATGGATCGTCCCAGGGCTCATCGACCTCCACGTGCACTTCAGGGAGCCGGGATTTGAATACAAAGAGGATATCGTCAGCGGCTGCGGAAGCGCGGCAAGAGGGGGATTTACGACGGTGTGCTGCATGCCCAACACAAATCCGGCCATCGATTCGCCCTATGTGGTCCTGCTGGTGGACAGCAGGGCAGAAGAAGGAAACGGCGTCCAGATACAGTGCATCGGAGCTGTGACGAAAGGGCAGGAGGGGAAGGAGCTTGCGGATTATGAGGCTATGCTCCGCACCGGAACCCATTCGTCAGAGCTGACCGGAAAGGGCATCTGCGGCATCAGCGAAGACGGAAAGACGGTGCAGGACGAGACCCTCATGCTGGCGGCAATGAAAAGGGCGAAGGAGCTGGGACTGACGTTTTTTTCTCACGCGGAGCCGGAAGCAGAGATCGTGAAAAGGGATCTGAAGCTGGCGGAAGCCGCGGGCTGCAGGCTGCACTTCTGCCACATCAGCGAAAAGCGGAGCGTTGAGCTGATCCGTGAGGCAAAGGAAAGGGGCGTAAACGTTACGGCGGAAACCGCTCCCCATTATTTTGCACTCAGCGCTGAAGATGTGAAAGGGGACCCCAACAGAAAGATGAACCCGCCGCTGCGGCGTAAGGAGGATGTGGAAGCGATCCGGCAGGCCCTCAAGGATGGAACCATAGACGCCATCGCCACAGATCACGCCCCCCATCACGAGAGGGAAAAAAGCCTTCCCTTTGACGAAGCGCCCAATGGGGTGATCGGATTGGAAACGAGCTTCTCCGTCAGCTATACGGAGCTGGTGAGGGCGGGGCTTCTCACTCCGCCGGAGCTGATCTTGCGGATGAGCGCCGCGCCGGCTCGGATACTGGGAATCGACAGAGGAGGGCTCCAGGCCGGACAGCCGGCGGACGTGACGGTCATCGACGTGGAAAGNNAAGAGAATATGTGATAGACCCGGAGGATTTTGCCTCCAAGGGAAAAAATTCACCCTTCCTGGGCAAAAGAGTATGGGGTCAAGCGGAATACACCATCGTCGGGGGCAGGATCATCTGGAGCAATGAGAAGAATGAGCAGGAGGAATAGAAATGATTGACCGCTTGATGAATAAGATCGAAAAGATGGCAAATCCCACGGTGGTGGGGCTGNNCAGGCCATAAAACAGGAAATGTTTGAGAAGTACGGAAAGACGCCGAAAGCCGTCGCCGGGATGTTCCTTCGCTTCAATCAGGAAATTATCGGCCACGTCTGCGATCTGGTGCCCGCTGTGAAGCTTCAGGTCGCGATGTATGAGCAGTATGGGATCGAAGGGCTCAAGGCGTATATGGATACCATCGCTTATGCGAAGGGCAAGGATCTCATGGTCATCGGAGATGTCAAACGGGGCGATATCGCCTCTNNCCTCTACCGCCGCGGCCTACGCGGCGCATATCGGCGGCGTAGAAATCGAGGGAACGCGGTTTGACCTGTGGAATGAGGACGCAGTGACATTGAACCCTTATATGGGCTTTGACGGCATTCAACCTTTCATCGCGCCGTGCAACGAATATGATAAGGGGATT
>DLFX01000217.1:0-678 GCA_002482405.1 Firmicutes bacterium UBA7709
CAAGAAGCAGCTCCGTCTCCCTGAGCACCTCCACAGGGGGAAGTATCTGGAAGCGGCCTTCCCGGATATCCTGATAAAGTTCCGTTCCGCGCTCGATCATCAAAGTCAGCAGCCCCACATAGGACGGCTCCATTTCGCTGATCATCGTTCCCGACTGGATAGCGTGGTCTTCCCAGCCCGCCCTTCCGGCGAGGCCGGAAATAAAGGTGACGGAAGCCTGAATGCCGGAAGCCTCGATCCGTTTCACCGATTCGATGATTTCCGCTCTCGTGGCTCCCTTTCTGATATCTTTAAGCACCTTGTCGCTGCCGGATTCGGCGCCGATGTAAACAATCCCGATGCCATGGGCCAGCAACTCCTCCAGTTCCTCCTTCGATTTTCGCAGGACATCCTGGGGGGAGCCGTAAATGCCCACCCTTTCGCATTCGGGAAAGAGCTCTCTGATATAGTCGAGGATCACAAGGAGATCCTTGTTCTGCAGAACAAGGGCGTCGCCGTCTGCGAGAAAGATCCGGTTCACCCTCCTATATTGCTGCCGCGCCGAATCGAGGTCCTCAAGAACCTCGCTAACATTCCGGACCCGGAACCTCTTATCCTTGAACATGCTGCAGAAGGTGCATTTGTTGTGGGCGCACCCGATGGTTACCTGTATGATAAGGCTGTAGGCCTCGCTGGGCC
>DLFX01000217.1:685-2383 GCA_002482405.1 Firmicutes bacterium UBA7709
CAATTTTAATACGCAGCGCTGTGAACAAATTTAACAAGCATTACATTCTTTCCGGAACTTCCATACCGAGCAGCTTGAGGCCGTTATGAATGGTCTGCTTTGCCGCGTAAACGAGAAGCAGCTTTGCTCTCTTTTCTTCCTCGTTGTCCACGAGGATATGCTCGTCATGATAGAACTTGTTAAAACTTTGCGCTATATCTACAATATGCCTCGTTACGATGGATGGTTCATATTTTTCGCCGGCCTCCAGAACGATTTCCGGGAACCGGTAGATCAGCCTGGCAAGGTCATAGGCGCTGTCGCCTGTGATATAGTCCATGTTTACCTTGGCAAGGTCAGCCATTGCCGCCTTTGCGCTGTCCTCTCCGTTTCGAAGAACGCTGGCCGCTCTCGCATGGGTATACTGGACATAAGGCCCGGTCTCACCCTCAAAGTTCAGGACCTTATCCCAAGAGAACACATAATCCTTGATCCTGTTGTTGGAAAGCTCCTGGAAAACTACGGCTCCGATACCCACCTGCCTTGCGGTGACATCGACGTTATCCGTATTTACATTCTTCTCCAAAATGATTTCTCTCGTCTGATTGACGGCTCTCGTCAGCACCTCTTCCAGAAAGACGACTCTGCCGTGCCTTGTGGACATGGTTCCGTCCTCGAGGCTTACCAGGCCGAAGGGGATGTGCACACAGTCCCTGGCCCATTCAAATCCAAGGAGCTCGATGATCTGGATCCACTGCTGGAAGTGAAGGTTTTGCTGGGATGCCACTATATATAAATTTTTATAGAAATCATAATGTTCCTTGCGGTAGACCGCGGCCGCGATATCCCTTGTAATGTAGAGGGATGAGCCGTCCTTCTTGGTGATCAGGGCGGGGGACATGCCGTAAGCTTCCAGATCGACGATCTGGGCGCCTTCCGACTCCTTCAGCAGGCTGGCGTCCTTCAGCATGTTGACGACGCGCTCCATCTTGTCGGAATAGAAGCTTTCCCCCGCGTAGGAATCAAACTCGATGCCCAGCATCTTATAAACGCGGTTGAACTCCTTCAGCGATTCATCGCGGAACCACTGCCAGAGCCTGGTCTCTTCCGGCTCTCCGTTTTCCAGCTTTGTGAATACGTCTCTGGCCTCATCCTCCAGGGAGGGATCCTTTTCCGCCTCCTCGTGGAACTTTACGTAGTAGCTCAGAAGCGTCTTGATGGGTTCGTTTGTTACGTCCGCTTCATTGCCCCATCTCCTGTAGGAGACGATCATCTTTCCAAACTGGGTCCCGTAATCTCCCAGGTGATTGATTCTTACCGTATCATAGCCCAGGAAATCATAGATCTTATAGATGGAATTCCCGATCACAGTGCTCCTGATATGGCCTATATGGAAAGGTTTCGCAATATTCGGCGAGGAAAACTCGACGATGACCTTGCGGTTCTGCCCGATGTCGCTGCTGCCGTAGCGCTCTTTGTCCGCCGCAACGCCGGAAACCAGCTCCTCCATGAAAACCTTTCTGGAAAGGAACATGTTGACATAGGCGTTTACGCTTTCCACCTTTTCAAAGAGCTCGCTTCCCTGGAGATTTTCCGCGATTCCCTGAGCGATCATAGGCGGCGCTTTCCTCATGACCTTCGCCAGCTTAAAGCAGGGGAAGGCGTAATCTCCCATCTTCGTGTCCGTCGGAATTTCAATCATATCCCTGATCTCTTCCG
>DLFX01000217.1:2405-2556 GCA_002482405.1 Firmicutes bacterium UBA7709
ATTTTTTCCTTAAAATTTATCATCAATCAATCCTCCTGTTACGCATTATTTATTATTTATATTTTTCGACATCTTCTGGCTGATGCTCCGTGACCACCGGAATTCCCCGCTCTTTGAGCATTTTTACAAAGATCCCGTCTCCGTCCACCAG
>DLFX01000217.1:2603-4770 GCA_002482405.1 Firmicutes bacterium UBA7709
ACCTGCCCCAGCTCCGCGGCTCTTCGTTCCGCGGTCTCCATGGTCTTTTCCGCGCCCCGGACAAAGTATTCCGTCACATCCTCGCCGAGCTTATTAAAGACCCTTCCGTCGATCAACTCCGCAGGCGGCCTCGGCGTTGGCAGTCCTCCGGCTTCTTCAGGGCAGAAAAGAATATAATCCCTGCCCTTCATAAATTCTTTCACCCACAGGCACTCGTTGTTGCCGCCGCTGTACTTGCAGTTGACCCCAGCCAAACACGCACTGATTAAATACATATCTATCCTCCGAATTGAGAAAGGTTATTAGGTTATTATACATCCTTTCAAACAAGTAATCCAGTAAAGAGCTAAAAACATGCTCTATAGTCATGAGGCCGAGGAAAATCTGTTCACAGCCAGGCGCATGCCCAAGAGAGAGCTGTGGGCAAATTTAACAAGCATCACTTGAGTTCGACAACCGTAACTCCGTCCCCGCCCTCGTTGTAAGCGCCCTTCCTGAACTTTGCCACATGCTTATGGCCCTTCAGCATCCGGTGAATGCCCTCCCGCAGAATGCCTTCGCCCCTGCCGTGAATGATGGTCACTTCCTTGAGGCCTGCGATATAGGCGTCGTCCAGATATTTATCCACATCCATCACTGCGTCGTCAAGGAGGCTTCCCCGGACGTTGATGCTCATGGTGACGCTTTGAACCTTACTCCGGTAGAGGGAGCCGTATCTTGAGGTCTTGCTGTCCTTCTTTCCGCTTCCATCCTGGATTTTGGTGATATTATCGAGGCTGACGCTGATTTTCAGAAGGCCCACCTGAACCATCAGTTCGTTTTTATCGTCAGGCAGGGTCAGGACGTTGCCCTTCTGATCCAGGCTCAACACCTTCACCCGGTCGCCGACCTTCAGCTCTCTGGCGTTGACGGGATCCGGATTNNGTTCAGCGATGATGAGCTTTTCCTTATATTTATCGGAGGCCCCCCGGACCTTCCGTCTGACTTCCTCGTATTTTCTGTTCCTGTCGCTGGAGTTCTGATACTTTTCCAGCTCGCGCAGCTCTTTCTGCACTTCGTCGGCAAGTTCCTTCGCCTCCCGGATCATGTCCCGGGCTTCTTCCCTGGCTTTGCTGAGGAGCTTTTCCTTCTGCTCCTCGAGCTTCGTCCGTTCCTTATCGAACTGCTCCTTCTGCCTCTTCATTTCCAGATTCAGCTGAATGGCTTCATCCCGCTCCTCTTCGGCGGCCTTCCGGTCCTTTTCGATAGAGGTGATGACGTCCTCGAATTCGATATCGCCCCTCTCCAGCATGCCCTTGGCATGTTTGATAATGACGGGCTTCAGTCCCAGCTTCTGGGATATTTCAAAGGCGTTGGATCTTCCCGGCGTTCCGATGGATAGGCGGTAAGTGGGGCTCAGGGTCTCCACATCGAATTCCATGGACGCGTTTTCAACGCCTTTCGTGGAAATCGCATATTTCTTCAATTCGGTGTAATGTGTGGTGGCGATGGTCTTTACTCCCTTGTCGTAAAGGTGCTCCAAAATGGAGATCGCAAGGGCGGCGCCTTCCGTCGGGTCCGTTCCCGCTCCCAGCTCGTCCAGCAGCACCAGGGTGTCCTTGCCTGAATTTTCCACGATGTTTACGATGTTGGACATGTGGGAGGAAAAGGTGGAGAGGCTCTGCTCGATGCTCTGCTCGTCTCCGATGTCGGCAAAGACCTTCTGCATCACCGGCATCTCCGTCCCCGAGGCCGTGGGAACATGCAGCCCCGACTGGGCCATCAGCACGAAGAGACCGACGGTTTTCAGCGTGACCGTTTTCCCCCCTGTATTGGGGCCCGTGACCACCAGCGTGTTGTAGCCCTTTCCGATGGCGACGCTGATGGGTACGACCTTATTCTTATCGATGAGCGGGTGTCTGCCGTCCTTGATCCGCAGGATTCCCTGGGTATTGATCTCAGGCTCCATGGCCTTAATCTTTGTGGAAAACTTCCCCTTGGCAAAGATGAAATCCAGCTTCACCAGGATATCCTGATTGTTCAGCAGCTCATCCTTCACGGCTCCGACTTCTCCCGACAGTTCGGCGAGGATACGCTCGATCTCGATCTTTTCCGCCAGTTCCATCTCTCTCAGCTCGTTATTGAGGTTCACGATGGCCTGAGGCTCGATGAAAAGAGTCGCTCCCGG
>DLFX01000217.1:4775-7526 GCA_002482405.1 Firmicutes bacterium UBA7709
TCGCCTTGTGCTCCTGCTTCACCGGAACCACGTAACGGCCCTGCCGCATGGTCACAAGGGCGTCCTGGAGGATCGTCCTGTTGTCGGAGGAGTTCAATATCTGGTTCATCTTGGCCCGGATCGCGTCGTTCTGCCTTAAAATATTTCTTCGGATGCTCTTCAGCTCCGGACTGGCGGCGTCCGCCATCTCATCCTCGGAGATGATGCACCGGTCGATGTCTTCCTCCAGCCGTTTCTGAACGCTCAGCACCTCCGCGAGGCCCTTTATGATGGGCAGCTCGGGAAGGTCGCTCTTTAAAAAGGATACCGCGTTCCTGGTCACCTGCAGATTGTACAGAATTTCCAGGAGCTGCTTCATAGTCAGGGTGCTTCCCTTATCCGCCAGATAGACGCTGTCCTTGATACTGTAAAAGCTTCCCAGAGGAAGGGACCCCTTGCGCATGATGACGGAAACCGCTTCCGTGGTCTCCGCCTGCATCTCTCTGATTTGAAACACATCAAGGGAAGGCTTCAGTTCCCCGATCATCTTCTTTGTGATGGAAGAAGCCGCCTCTGCGCTCAAAAGCTCCAGTATTTTATTATATTCTAAAACGCGATAAGATTTTTCATTCATAATATTAATCAACTATTTTCTTATAACGGTCCAAGTCTCCCTTGAGCCGGATGTTTTCCATCTGGAGGTCGAAAAAGCTGTTTTCCATGTCCTTGCACTTCGCTTCCATATCCTTTAAAGCGCTGGATTCGGACGCCTTATCCTCCTGCTGGGCCTTCAGTCTGTTTGACAGCTCCTCGTTTTTGGCCAGGAGCGTGGTGTACTTCTCCTCCAGCTGCCTGTAGGACGTCGTCAGCCGGTCCAGCTCCACCGTCCGTTCGTTGAACAGTCTCTGGAGCTCTTCCTTCTGCTCGATGCTGGCCTGGGCGTCTTCCTTGTATTGAAGAAAGCTCTTCTTGGCCTCATCCCAAAGCTGGACATAGTGCTTGGAGTCCTTTTCAAGCTGTTCGTTCTGCAGCTTCAGGTCGCTCAGCTTTTCCACCGCGGTAAAGTAATCGTCTGCGATGTTGACGGCGGACAGCACCGCGAGGGATGATACGGAACCGCCGGGCAGCGCCCTTGCGATCTCATGCATTTTCGTGTTGACATGGTCTGCAACTCTCATGATTTGCTCCCTGGCCGAATCCCCCGCAATCGTGTACTCCTGCCCATAGATCTTTACAGTTACCTTGTTTTTATCCTCCATGCTTTTTTCCCCCTTTATTGATTGATATCTCTCGGATAAGATGGATGCTACATATCACGCAATACCGCATCCAGCTTATCCTTCAAGGCATCCAGCACCTTCTGGTGAACCTTTACCACTTCCTCGTCGGTAAGGGTCTTGTCGGCGGCGCGGTAAGTCAGGTTGAACGCGGCGCTCTTTCTGCCTTCCTGAACCTGTTTTCCCCGGTAGACGTCAAACAGCGCGACCTTCTCCAACAGCTTGCCCGCCGCCTCCTTGATGGCGTTTTCTATCNNTTGACGTCCTCTTTTACCAGCAGAGCGATATCCCTGGAGATGGCGGGATACTTGGGAAGCGGCTTATAGAGCCGTTCCGTGTCTGCAAGCCTCATGACCTGGTCGAAGGCCAGCTCACAGCAGTAGCATCTCGTTCCGATCCCATACTTTTCCGTAACGTCGGGATGAACTTCCCCCATGATGCCAAGCGACCTATCCTGATACATGATCCTCGCGCATCTTCCCGGATGATAAACGCCGTATTCGCCTTCGGGGACATAGGCTGCGCCGTGGATTCCGAGGAAGGCAAAGAGCTCCTCGAGCATGCCCTTCAGGGTGAAAAAGCTTTCTCCCTCTCCGTAGCAGCCCACCGCCATGGAATCCCGCTCATCCGGCAGCGCGTCTTCGTCCGTAAGGTTTTTGAAGAAGGTGTTTCCGATTTCAAAAGCCCGCACCTTGGGAATATTCCGGGAGAAATTGCGTCCCAGCACCTCCATCATATTGGGAGTCAGTATCGTCCTCATGACGCTGTTTTCCTCTCCCAGAGGGTTGAGCAGGCGGACGAAGTTCCGCTCCCAGGAATCCTCGGCGATCCTAACGTTGTCGACGCCCTTGGGGCTGACGAAGGAATAGGTCTGTATCTCACTTGCTCCCAAGCTGGTCATGATGCCCTTTGTCAGGTCTTTCAAGGACTGCTCTCTCGACTTGCCCGCTTCCGAATTGCCCTTGGGCAGCGTCACGGACAGCTTATCATAGCCGTATAATCTGGCGATTTCTTCTATAAAATCGATCTCCTCCTGCAGGTCCTGGCGGATGGTGGGAGGTGTGACCTTCATGGCATTGCCGATGCGGGTTACTTCCATTTCCAGGCTTTCCAGTATCCCCTCCATCTCTTTCCCGGAGAGGTCGATGCCCAGCACCGCGTTGACGCGGTCGACCCTGACGTTCACGGAATTGGATTCCGGCTTCGTGGGATAGACGTCGACAGAACCCTTTGTCACCGTTCCCGCGCCGAGAAGCTCGATGAGCCTGCAGGCTCTGTCCGCGGCTGCTTCGCAGAGGTTCGGGTCGATGCCCTTTTCAAACCTTGCGGAAGCCTCGGTCCTGAGAGCCAGCTTCTTGGAAGTGGCACGGACGCTGTCGCCGCTGAAGTTGGCCGCCTCGATGAGGATTGTGGCGGTGTCGTCCTTGATCTCGGAGTTCAGGCCGCCCATGACGCCGGCAATGGCGACTCCGCGTTTCCCGTCCCGGATCATCAG
>DLFX01000217.1:7615-12650 GCA_002482405.1 Firmicutes bacterium UBA7709
GTGCAGCGGCTGGCCGAGCTCAAGCATCACGTAGTTGGTGATGTCGACGATGTTGTTGATGGGTCTCATTCCCGCGTACATCAGCCGCTTCTGCATCCATAAGGGCGACGGCGCGATCTTGACGCCTGTCACGACTCTGCCCACATACCGTCTGCAGAGCTCGGGCTTTCTGATCTCAATTTCGATATGATCCTTCGCCTTGCCTTCCTCTTCCTGGCATTTGGTGTCCGGATAGTTCAGCTTTCCGCCGAAGGTTGCGGCGGTTTCCCTCGCCATTCCGATCATGGAAAGGCAGTCCGGCCGGTTGGGAGTGATTTCAAAATCCACCACCGTAGTTTTTAAATTGACAGCCTCGTCGAGGTCCATGCCCACGGGGTATTCCTTGTCCAGAATCCAGATGCTGTCTCTCAGCTCCATCGGGATCACCTTGTCCTCAAATCCCAGCTCTTCCAGGGAGCACATCATCCCGTTGGATTCCAGGCCTCTCAGCTTGCCCTTTTTAATGATTCTGCCGTCGGGAAGCTTCCCGCCGTGAAGGATCACCGGTACATAGGCGCCTTCAAAGATATTGTCCGCCCCTGTCACAATCTGTATGAAATCCTCTTCTCCGATATCCATCTGGGCCACCAGAAGGTGATCCGCGTTGGGATGCTTTTCAATGTCTACAATCTTTGCTACGATAATTTTTTCATAGCCTTCGCCGAAATGCTCCACCGTTTCAATGTTGGAGCCGGACATGATCATTCTGTCACAGAACTCTTCAGCGTTCGCATCCACATCCGTATATTCCTTCAACCATTCGATTGGTACTAACATGCAATTTTTCCTCCTAATTTCAAATCAGCCTGTCCGCCCGACGTTTAAAAAGCGGGCGTCTGGCGCCGTTATTTAAATTGCTGAATGAAACGCATATCGTTTTCAAAGAGCAGCCTGATATCATCGATCTCGTATTTGAGCAGCGCGATCCTCTCTACGCCCATGCCGAAGGCAAAGCCCGTGTATTTTTCCGTATCCACATGGCCTACCTTCAATACGTTGGGATGAACCATCCCGCAGCCCAGGATCTCGATCCAGCCGCTGCCCTTGCAGAATCTGCAGCCGGCGCCGCCGCACTTGAAGCAGGAAACGTCCATTTCCGCGCTGGGCTCGGTAAAGGGGAAATAATGGGGTCTGAATTTGGTCCTGACCTTGGAGCCGAAGAGCTGCTTTGCAAAGGAGTCCAGAGTCCCCTTCAGATCCGCCATGGTGACTCCCTCGTCCACCAGCAGCCCCTCCACCTGATGGAACATGGGGGAATGGGTGGCGTCCGGCGTGTCACAGCGGAAGCAGCGTCCCGGCGAAATGATCTTGATGGGAGGATTTTCCTTCATCAACGTCCGTGCCTGAACCGGGGAAGTCTGTGTCCGGAGCAGGATGCTGTCCGAAATGTAGAAGGTGTCCGTCATATCTCTGGAAGGGTGGTTTTTCGGCGCGTTCAACGCGTCAAAGTTGTTGAATACCGTCTCAACCTCGGGACCTTCCGCGATGCTGAAGCCCATGCTCATAAAGATCCGGGATATCTCATCTATAGCGATGGAGATAGGGTGTTTTACACCGAGGTCATACTTGACCCCCGGCTCCGTCACGTCTATCTTTTCCTTGATAAACCTGTCCGCCTTCTGGAGCTCTTTCATGGAAGCAAACTTCTCTTCCAGCAGCCCTTCGATTTCAGCTCTCACCGAATTGGCCGATTTTCCGAATTCCTTTCTATCCTCGGGAGCCAGAGAGCCCATGGAACGCAGGATCTCCGTCAGCTTGCCCTTTTTGCCCAGCAGCTTGACCCGGATGTCTTCTGTTTCAATGATAGAGGAAGCCTTCTGCAGCTGTTCCTTTGCTTCCTGCAAAATTTGCGTCAATTGATTTTGCATATATCCTTCTCCATTTCTAATTTAATATCTTTATATATAATCCTGTCGGGGATTTTGCCCGAACTATTTTCTGTATTCTGCGCTGCTTCAAACCGTTTTTTGTATTCTTAGCTGTTTTAAACCGTTCCATACCGCTATTCCCGGTACCTCCGGCGCACCGACTCATACATGAGGATGCCGGCTGAAACCGCGGCGTTGAGGGATTCGATCTTCCCCTCCATGGGGATCCTGACCAGAAAGTCCGAATGCTCCAGAAATTCATCGCGGGCCCCGTTCCCCTCGTTTCCGATGATCACCGCCGCGTTCTCTTTCAGATCGACGTCGTAATAAAATCTGTCGCCGGCGGGAGCCGTGCAGATGACGCTTTTCCCGTGCTGNNCTTTAAAAGCCCGATCACCGACCCAGGGGTCTCCGCCGCCAGCACGGGAAGGCGAAACAGCGATCCCGCCGCGGCCCTGACGATCTTCGGGGAATAGATGTCGGCAGTCCCCTTCATGATGACGGCCCCGAGGTATCCCGCCGCGTCGGCAGTCCTGAGAATGGTGCCGATGTTTCCCGGGTCCTGCAGCCGGTCCAGCACGATGATATTGGACGCGCCGGACTGCCCGAGGGAAAAGAATTCCTCCTGTCCCCAGATCCGCTTCTTCACGATAGCCATGATCCCCTGAGGGGTCTCGGTGTCCGACAGCCTGAGAAAGAGCGCCGGCGCCACGGCCGCCATCGGGATCTCATTCCCCGCGCCGCAGAGAAGCGGTGAATCGGCGCTTTCGCTGCCGAGGGCCTCCTCCCGAAAGTCCTCGCTTTGGAGGATCATCTCGATCTCCCCTCCGTTTTCCAGCGCCTCCCGGATCAGGTTGGGGCCCTCGACGAGGTACTTCATCCCGGCGTCCCGGTATTTTTTCTGTTTTAACTGGACCGCCGCCTTATAGATCGGGTTGGCTTCCGAGGTTATCCGTTTCATTCCACTCATTAACACTAGAAAAGCCGGCTTTTACCCCGGCTCACCTTTCGAATCTTTAGTTAAAAGTTAAAAGCCCATTCTGTCTTTGCTCAGGAAAGATGGGATATCAAATGCACCGGTTACCTTTGATGTGAAAATATCATCCTGAGGCTGGCTTTCCGCATTCTCTTCTGATGTACTCTCATTGCCCTCTTCTCTGGCATGAGCCTCCGCCTTGTCCTTGCCAGGCGTCAATATGTCCGCAGGCCTGTCCTCAAATCCAGTGGCGATGACCGTTATGACAATTTCATCCTGCATGTCCTCTTTTACGGAAGCGCCGAAGATTACGATGGCATCCTTGTCCGCCGCCTTTTCGATCTGATCGGCGGCCTCGTTGACTTCCAGCATTCCCAGGTCATAGCCCCCCATGATGTTTAGGAGGATCGCCTTGGCGCCGTTGATGGAAGTTTCCAGCAGCGGGCTCTCTATGGCGGCTTTGACGGCCTCCTGAACGCGGCTGTCGCCTCTTCCCTTGCCTACGCCCATGTGGGCGATGCCCCGGTCGCTCATTACGGTCTTTACGTCGGCGAAGTCAAGATTGATGAGCCCCGCTTCCGCAATCAGATCGGAAATCCCCTGAACGCCCTGCTTCAGAACCTCGTCCGCCATAGTGAACGCTTCCAGCATGGAGGTGTTCTTTTCCGCCACCTGAAGCAGCTTGTCGTTGGGAACGACTACCAGGGAATCCACATATTTCTTAAGGAACTTGATTCCAAGCTCCGCGTGGTCTTTTCTCTTTTTTCCCTCAAAGGTGAAGGGCTTTGTTACGACTCCTACCGTAAGCACTCCCAAATCCTTCGCCGCTTTCGCGATGATAGGGGCCGCTCCGGTTCCGGTGCCCCCGCCCATTCCGGCGGTGATAAACACCATGTCGGAGCCTGCGATAAACTTGGTCAGGTCTTCAATATTCTCCTCCGCGGCCTTCTGTCCGACTTCCGGATTGGCTCCCGCGCCCAGGCCCTTCGTCAGCTTCTCGCCGATCTGGAGCTTGGTCTCCGCTCTTGAGCCCGCAAGGGCCTGCTTGTCCGTATTGATCGCCATAAAACTTACGCCGTTAAGTCCTGCATCTATCATTCGATTGACCGCGTTGCTTCCGCCGCCGCCAACACCTATTACCTTAATTTGTGCCGTATTCTGATCATTGACTTCGAAATGTAACATAGTCCAGCAACCTCCCGTTACCTTTAAAATGTATCTTATGCGCACCTAACTTGAGTTGCGCAGCAAATCTTAGCAGATGCCATACAGAAATTTCGCCAATCTTCGATTGGCAGAAATTTTTCAGTTTATCGCCAGGCTGCGCCTCACGATCAGTGATTTCCCCCTGCAGCAACGCTGCATATGCTGCGTTTATTATATCACAAGGCCAGTCCTATTGCACCTATTTATTACTTTGCATTGGTATCTTTTTTTCTGATATATTTCTCTATAATCAGCCTTCTGATCACGGCCAGATTCTGGAACAGCCTTCCTCCAAACACCAGTATGGCGGCATAGTAAAGGGGAACGCCGAGGCGGTCTCCCAGATAAGCGAGGAGGCCTGCCAGAATTGCGTTGGTGATAAAGCCTGAAATGAAGATCAGGTTGTTGTATTTCCCTTCCAGATGGGATCTCGCGGCGCCCAAAATCGAGTCGATGGCGGCCAGCAGGCCCATGGTGATATAGAACGAGTATTCCGACGGGTAGGATATATTCAAAGTGAAGCCCAGAACAATCCCGCCCAGCAATCCCAGTATCATCGCAATTAACAACTTCTCATTCCTCCTCTTTCGCCTTGGTCATATAAGCATATGACTGGCTCTCTGCATATTTCGGTATGGTAAGATCGTCATCGATCTTGATCTTGAAAATGACCCCGTAATCCTGAAGCAAGGTCCCGTACCCATCGGGCCCGATAAGGGCGGCCACCATGCGCTTGGAATCTCCGATAGCGCAGATTTCAAAAGGCCTGGCAAAAAACTGGTCGTTGATCCTGATGGTGTAACCGGAACAGGATATGGAGGTTCCGTTCATGATCCTCTGCCCGTTTACGGACAGGGCTTCCGCGCCGGAACGGTTCAGATCGTTGATGATGGTCAGAATATCGATGTCATGGACCAGGACCGTGTTGGGATCTTCTCCCTCCATC
>DLFX01000217.1:12688-15605 GCA_002482405.1 Firmicutes bacterium UBA7709
TGTGTTTCCGCTGATCAGCTCGTAATAAGCCCTTTCCTCCATCAGCTTGTCCTTCAAACCGCTGTTCTCAGAATTGACCAGAGTCTGGTATTCCTGCAGCTTCTTGCCCGTTTCGTCCGTCAGCTGGTCGATTCTTTCCTTGTCCTGACGCTCGCTTTCGATGGTCGTTTTGTAATCGGTTATGGTCTTGGCAGATACGTAAAGCTGCTGCCCGTTGGTCACTCTGGCCTGCACGACGAGGGAAAACCCCACCGCCAGGCAAAGGGCGAAAAGCCCGAGAGCTCTCAGTTTCATTCCAATCACCAGCCTATTCTTTTTTATCTGAATCTGAGACCGGTTCGGCATAGCGATACTTCAGAATGCCGCTATACCTCGGGATTTCAATGTTATCCTTCTTTTCGATGTTGATCCGAAGGCCATAGCTCTTCATCTGCTCGATGATGCCGAAACGGATCGTCAAAGTGGATCCTATGGTTTCCGGATTTCCGATGGCCTTGATGACATTAGGCGGCGCAGTGGGCACCGTATTGATGTTGACGTTATCCCCCGCCAGGCTGATCTCCGTGGTGACGATGATCCTCTGTCCGTTGATGGAGACCGCTTCCGCGCCGGCATCCTTCATTTTGTTTACAAGGCTGAGCAGCAGGTCGGAATGGAGCATGATAAAGCTGTAATCATCGTAATAGTCTTCCGTAGGCGCAGGGTCGTCCACCGTCACGACGACGCCGGGGCCCTTTACGTNNTTGACCACGCCTTTTAGAATAAAGTCCTCATCCGACTTTTCCTTCTCGATTTCATCCAGCCTGTCCTCCAATTTGTTCAACTCGTCCAGGGCGGCGTCCTTTTCGGCTCTCACCTTTTTCAGATCCTCCAGGTATCCCTGAGCTTTGGCAACCGGAACAAGGCCCCCCTGATCGGAGCCCTGGGTCGTAGTGATTTGAATGGATATTACCAGGCCGATAAACAGTGCCAGCAATCCGATCACGATCATACCGCTGTATTTTTTCATCTGTGCTTCACTCCCAAATCTTTATTCCACATACGGGTCAAACGAGAAATACTTATCGCCGCCCATTTTGATCACACCGCGTTCGATCCCTTTATTATGGAGATCATACAGCACTTCCTGGAGGGAATCCATGTTGTCCATTATATCATCCGGCGTCCCCTCACAGACCAGTTGGTCATAAATATATGCTTTTACTGTAATTTTTGAAATATCTATTTTTTTAAAGTAAAGATCGTGCTCTTTCACTGTGTGAAGCAGCTTGAGCGTGTCCGTCAGCGAGGCGTTGTCCTCCACCTTGAGAGGCGTTCCCGCCGCCATATTCTTGACGGTCATTCCCTGCAGGATCGTCAGCGTCGGTTCTGTGTCGGTGGTCCTGAGGACCATTCCCTCGCTGTCGATGATGATGAACTTACCGCCGTAGGGAATCGCCGCCTCCTCTTTCCGCTCGTCCACAAGGATAACAACCTCGTCGGGCAGCCTCCTCTTGAGCTTGACGGTCTTTATGTAAGGATCTGCCAGAAGCTTCTCCTTCATCCCGGAAAAAGAAGTCTCAAACAGATTTTCCCCGGGCTTTGCGCCCGACAGGCTGATGACCTGCTCCTTGGTATAATAATTGTTGTTTTGTACCGTAATTTTCTGTATATCAAACAAACTGGAGGTAAAAAAGAAGTACATCCCTGTCAAAAAAGCGACTGTGATAATGAATTTCAGGAGATAGCGCTTCTTTTTCCTCTTCTTCTTTTTTCTGACCTTGTCATTTTCCTTCATCTGGTAACTTCCTCAAAATTTTTCGCCTGTGCTTCTTCCTATATCGTTTCCCGGCTGATATCGGCTCCGATTTTGCATAAAGCCCCTTCAAATTTATCATATCCCCGGTCGATATGGCAAACATTTTCTACAATTGTTTCTCCCTGGGCGCCCAGACCGGCGATCACCAGGGAAGCGCCGCCTCTTAAATCCTTGGCTACGACTCTGGCCCCCGTCAGGCTCTTCACTCCGGTGACCACGGCGGTTCTGCCGTCCACCTTGATCTTCGCCCCCATCTTTCGGAGCTCTTCAACATATTTGAAGCGGCTCTCAAAGATGGTTTCCGTTATCACGCTGGTCCCTTGAGCCACGGTCATCAGCGTCAGAAACTGGGATTGCATATCGGTGGGAAAACCCGGATAGGGCAGCGTCCTCACCGTATCTATCGCTTTCAGCTTTGCGGGGGAAACCAGTTCGACCCAGTCCTTTCCCTCACGGATTTTGCAGCCCGCTTCCTTCAGCTTTGACAAAATCATACTCATATGTTCCGGTATGGCGTTTCGCAGAACGACGTTTCCGCCGGTAATTGCCGCCGCCGATAAAACGGTGCCCCCTTCGATTCTGTCGGGAATCACCTTATGTTCCACCTGATTGTATGAATTTTTGCCGTGAATGACGATTTCACCGGTTCCGGCCCCTCTGACTTCCGCGCCGCAGGCGTTCAGAAAATTTTGAAGGTCCATAATCTCCGGCTCTTTGGCCGCGTTGATAATCCTGGTCTCGCCCTCCGCCGCAGTGGCGGCAAGCATCACGTTTTCCGTCGCGCCGACGCTGGGAAAATCAAGAATAATCCTGCTTCCCGTGAGCCGGTCCGCGGTGCATTCCAAATACCCGTGGGCTTCCTTTATGGTCACTCCCAGCTTTTTCAAGGCGGATAAATGGATATCGATGGGTCTCAAACCTATTTCGCAGCCGCCCGGATAGCTCAGGATCACCTTTCCGCATCTCGCGATCATCGGGCCCATTAAAAAAACCGATGATCTCATTTCTCTCATCAGATGCTCCGGAATGGTATAAGAGCTGATGGGCGCCGTATCGACGATCACTCCATCCTCTTCCTTTGCAACCTTACACCCGAGCTCTTTTAAAATGGTAAACATG
>DLFX01000284.1 GCA_002482405.1 Firmicutes bacterium UBA7709
GTCGTCGTAATAACCATAATATGCGTCCCGCCCGAAATACTGCTCGTTGTCCAGGAAATAAAAGGTTACGCCTTCATAATCCAGCTGGAAAATGCCGCAGTATTGAGTCCTCCAGGAAAGGGATAAATTAAAGCTCTTCACGAATTTCATCTCATCCCTGTATTTTGAAGGAACGCTCTTATATAGCGGAAGCATGACCCGTGCGTCGGCGCCCAGCTTGACGAGCTCCCTGGGCAGCGAACCGATGACGTCGCCGAGGCCCCCTGTCTTTGCAAAGGGCTCGGCCTCCGTGCTGATAAAAAGTATGTTCAATTATTTCACCTGCCTAAACGATGCTTTTCTTTTCGATCACCACAGGATAGGTTTCGTGCCCTACCAGCTGGCGATTTTCACGGACGATCACGTCTTTATCCAGGATCACGTTGTTCAGTATCACGTTTCGCATGATCTCCGTATTCTGCAGGATGACGCTGTTTTTGACCACAGCGCCTTTCCCGATGACGACGCCCCTGGAAAGGATGGAGTTCACCACGGTCCCCTCCACGGTGCATCCGTCGGATATGATGGAATTGGAAACCCGGCTGCCGGTGCAATACTGGGCCGGAACGCTGTCCTTTACCTTTGTGTATACCGGCTTTTCAAAGAGCTTATTCCTGGCGTCCGCGGAGAGCAGCCGCATATTTTCCTTCATATATCCGGAAACGGTGCTGATCTCAAAGAAGATGTTTTTATGCTCATACCCGAGGATGTTCAGGCTTCCGCAGAGCCTCTGAATGATATCCCTGTAGAAATCATAGCGGCCGAACGCCATGGCGTCGGCAACCAGCGACTCCAGCAGGGATTTTCTCATGACGAATATCCCCATGCTCGCGGGAAGCTCCTGACCGGCGTTGTCGTCGCCCTGGAATGCCAGTTCATAGATCCGTTCCCATTCGTTCATGCGGAACATGGGCGCGCCGGGGATATGGCTCCCCGATGGATTGGCATAAACCGCCGTAATATCCGCATTCCGCTCGATATGGCTCTTCAAAATTTCGTCGTAGTCGATGGAGCAGACGATGTTGCTGCCGGTAATGATCACATAATCCGCCCTGGAGCGACGGATGGAATGCATGCTTTTATACAGGGCGTCGATGGTTCCGAGATAATTCCCCGCATTGTCCGACGCTCCCGGCGTCGAAAACGGCGAAAGAATCCTGAGACCGCCGATTTTTCTCGTCAGGTCCCAGTCCTTTCCCGCGCTGAGATGGTCGATGAGGGAATGGAAATTGTTCTTTGTGATGATGGAAATATCGTAGATACCCGAGTTGACATAGTTTGACAGAATGAAGTCGATGATCCTGTACTTTCCGCCGAAGGGCACCGACGCCAGGGTACGGATCTTTGTCAGCTCTCTGAGATTCTCGTATTCTGAATAGGAAAAGACAACACCCAATGCGTTCATGCTATTTCTCCTCCTTTGATTCAATATTTTGGCCGTCCGCCGATAGGACGCTTTCCCCGATCATGGCCCCTGCCGGTATCACAGTTCCGTCAGCGATGGTGATATTCTCTCCGATCACCGTGATCTCCGGATGTTTTCCCGCCTCCACCGGCAGAGCCAGGTCTCCCAGATACACGTTGGAGCCGATGGCCGTATCCGGCGCGATGATGGTATATTCAACCGTGGAATCGCTCTCTACCGTAACGCCGGGCATCAGGATGGAATTTCGGACCACCGCCCCCTCTTTTATGGTGACTCTGGGAAATATGATGCTGTTTTCCACTTCACCGTCTATGTAACAGCCTTCCGAGACCGTGGAGTTATTCAATTTTGCATTCTCCCCGATATACTGCGGAGGAAGGATTCCGTTTCTGGAATAGATCTTCCACGGCGGATCGTTGAGCTCGATGGGAACGTTGGGGTCCAGAAGATCCATGTTGGCTTCCCAAAGGGACTCGACGGTGCCCACGTCCTTCCAGTAGCCCTTATACTCGTAGGCGAATAAGTTTTCCCCTGCTTCGAGCATCTTAGGTATAATATTTTTTCCGAAGTCGTTTTCGGACTCTTTATCCGCCTCGTCGGCGATGAGATAGCTCTTCAGCTTTTCCCAGTTGAAGATATATACCCCCATGGATGCCAGCGTACTCTTCGGCTCAGGAGGTTTTTCCTCAAATTCGTATATTTTCAGATTTTGATCCGTGTTCATGACGCCGAACCGGCTTGCCTCCTCCACAGGGACGTTCAGCACCGCTATGGTGCAGTCGGCGTGCTTTTCGATGTGATAGTCCAGCATCATCTGGTAGTTCATCTTGTAGATATGGTCCCCGGAAAGGATCAGCACGTAGGTTGGATGGCTCATCTCTATGAACTCTATGTTCTGGTAGATGGCGTTGGCCGTCCCCTTATACCATTCCCCGGCATTTGATTTCATATACGGAGGCAGGATGGTGACGCCGCCGAAGAGTCTGTCCAGATCCCAGGGCTGTCCGCTGCCGATATAGGCGTTGAGTTCCAGCGGCCGGTACTGGGTGAGGACGCCGATGGTATCGATGCCGGAATTGACGCAGTTTGACAAGGTAAAATCGATGATCCT
>DLFX01000256.1 GCA_002482405.1 Firmicutes bacterium UBA7709
TTGTTAGCACTCAATATCGGTGAGTGCTAAATCTAATTTAATACGGCGCGCTCCAATTGTCAATAGGTTTTTCCAAAAATTCTTAAAAAATGGCACTCTGAATCGCAATGAACAGCCACGGCAGAAAAATCGCCGGAATCATGTTGGCGACCTTGATCTCTTTGATCTCAAAAAAGTTGAAGCCCAGGGCTGCGATGAGCAGGCTCCCTACGGCGGACATCTCCGAGATGATCTCCGGCGTCAGCCAANNAGAGCTCGCTCCAAGAGCGATGGCGCTTTCATACAGAAAAACCGGCACCGCGGAGAAGGCGACCCCTATCCCCATGGTGGATCCGAACACGACGGCGGTAACGCCGTCCAGGACGGATTTCGCAAAGAGCATTTCGTGATTTCCCTGCAAGCCGCTCTGCATTGAGCCGATGATGGCCATGGAGCCGGTACAGTACAGGATGCTGGCGGCGACAAACCCCTTTGCAAAGTTGCCCTCTCCGAATCCGAATCTCCTTTCCGCCCAGTGTCCCAACGCGGTCATTCCTTTTTCAATATTGATCCATTCTCCCAGAATGCTGCCCACAACCATGCTTATGATGAGGATCATCACGTGCTTGCTTTCCAGAGAGCCGGAAATTCCTATGTATATGACGGCCAGCCCGATGGCTGTTTTTATGATCGATTCAAATCGGTCCGGCAGACCCCTGATAAGAAATTTGCCTGCCAGAGCGCAGATAATAATTGCGATTCCGTTTACCGCTGGTCCTAACATTGCTTCCTCCTCTGTTTCGACTTTAATCCAATCCCAGCTCCCGTGCGTAATAGAAAAGGTATTGCTGGGCGATGCCCCCGTATCCGCCGAAGTGCTCCGCGGCGTACTCCTGCATCCCCTTCAGATTTCCCTCTTCGATATGATAGATCCGGTTCATCACGCGCTTGATCCAGACGTCCAGCGGAAAGCTTTCATATTTCCCCATGGAAAACAGCATGATGCAGTTTGCCACCTTTGGCCCGACTCCGGAGAGGCTCAGAAGATACTGATACGCTTCTTCCAGGCTGGCTTCGCCCAGGCTGCTCAGCGTCTTCCCCCCGTCCTCCGCGATTTGCTTTGCGGTTCCGACAATATATTGTGTCCGATATCCCAGCCTGCATGTATCCAATTCGTCGGTTGCCAGCCGGGCCAGCGCTTCGGGTGCGGGAAACGCGTAGCGCATCTTGCCCCTGTACATCCCGACGGGGCTGCCGTGGGCCGCACAGAGGCTTTCCACACACTTCCTGATCCGCGCAATGTTGTTGTTCTGGGACAGGATGAATGAAATCAAAGTTTCCCACTTTTCCTGCTGCAGGATCCTCATGCCGCCTCCGTACCCGATGGCCTGTCCCATGGCGGGATCCCCGGCAGTCAGTTTTTCCTTGATGGCGCCGTAGTCCCGGCCGAGATCCAGATAGTTTTGCCAGATTTCGTGAAAGTCCTTCAGGGTGGCGTTATCCAGAATGAGAACCCCGTCGGCATAGGCGATATTTACCGCCTTTCCGAAGGCGACTCCGGTATAGCTGCCGTCGGCCTCCCGGTTCCAGCGAAAACACTGCCCGTTATCGAAAGTATGTTCCAGACGGAAGTCTTTTACTCCGTCGATGATGATTCTGTTATTGTTTTCTGTTATGTTCATAATTTCTTTCTTGATCCTGCCGGCCGTCCCGCTATTTCAGCCCTTTGATCTCGATATCGACGGCTTTGATGTGAAAGGCCGTCATATTTTCCACGCTCTTTATCACAGTCCTCTGGAGCTGCCGGCTCACGTCAATGATCCTGAAACCGAACCTGCAGATCAAAGAAATGCTGATTTTCATTCCTTCCGCGTTGTTTTCGATGGAAACCTTGGGCACCGAATCCACGCCCTCCGTTTTCTCACCCAGATAGTATACCACATCTCCTATGACCTTGTCAGAAATAGAATAACCTCCGAGATAGCTGTAAGTCGGGCGCACCACCGTCTTTTCCGAAACGGAGACCCTTCCGCCCCGCCATCCTCTGATGATCCTCATAGGGTCCAGAAAATATCCGGAAAATTCGCGTTTGAGCTGGAACGTCGGCACCGGAATGATGTGCTTTCCCAGCTCATGCCGCTGCTTATGCGCGGTTTCCCGCTCCTCATCGGTGGTGATATCTTCAATATGGATAATTTTTTCCGGCTGGGCCAGGCCCAGCCTTTCATGAATCCGGTTCACCATCTTCTCCGAAGTGCCAAGAATCAACAGAGATGCGGGGGAAACCTCCCTGATCTTCTCTGCCACCGCGCGGCGGTGCTCCTCATCGGTGAAAAGAGCCGTCTTTATCGCGGCGACCTTTGTGCTCTGGCGTTTTGCCGAGGTCCCTTCCAGAATGGAGTTCCCGTAAATGAACAGGCCGTCGTCGATGATGCTTTCGATATTCATCTCCTTGCACAGATTCATGGCCTGATAGCTTTTCCCCGTTCCGCTTTTTCCAACGAGACCGTAGACTTTCATCGTTTACCTCAAACTTTCTTAAATTTTTATTGCCGATCATAGCCGAGGCAGGATTGCGGCCGTGATTAGCAACAGATTTTTAACTTTCCGATTTCAACTTTCTGATTTCTACTTGTTAAATTGACAAGCTTCTGGTATAATTATTCTACTTGTTTAATTCACTATTGAAGGAGGAATTTTATCATGGCATATGTAATTAATGATACTTGCATCAGCTGTGGAGCATGTGAACCTGAATGCCCGACAGAAGCGATTTCTGCAGGAGACGGAAAATATGTTATCGACGCTGACAAATGTATCGATTGCGGCGCATGCGCAAACGCCTGCCCGGTCGACGCTCCAGTAGAAGGTTAGTATTTATCATAAAGACCCTATTGGTCCTAGTAAAAGAATGAATAACCGTTTCCTTTCGAAACGGTTATTTTTTTACGGAAATTCCCCGGAATACTGTCGGCTGGAATTTTCCGTTCATCTCATTTTAAGTTTTAGGGTCAAATGGGGTCAAAATTTCAGGCTTGCGTTCTCAAGGTTCTATTCTTTTTCCAGCCTATTCCTTGTCCTTCTCGTTCTGCATGTTGCGATTGATGTAGTACACAAGAGAATGGAGGCTGTCGCTCAGATGCACATTCTCCAGCGCGACGCTGTCGTTTACATTGAGATCCGTCGGGGCAAAGTTCCATATTCCCTTGACGCCGCCGGCGCAAAGCTTGTCGACGACCTCCTGAGCGCTGTCCTTGTTGGTGCAGACGATGCCGATATCGATGGGATTTTCCTGCAAAAAGCTCTCCAGCTCCTCATAGTCCAAAACCTCGATGTCGTTGATCCTCAGACCGATGAGCCGGGGATTTACGTCAAACATGGCGGAAACGATGAAACCGGATTTATAGTAATGTGTGTAGTTTGCTATGGCCTGGCCCAAGTTGCCAGCCCCAAGGATGATCATCCTGTACTCCCGGTCCAGGCCGAGAATCGAGGTGATTTCATTGTAAAGACTCTGTATATTGTATCCATATCCCTGCTGCCCAAAGCCTCCGAAATTGTTTAAATCCTGTCTGATCTGAGACGCGGTATAACCAATCAGATTGCTGAGCTCATTGGATGAAATTCTATCCACATTCTTATTTTGAAGATCGGCCAGGTACCGCAGGTATCTGGGCAGTCTCTTAATTACCGCACTTGAAATCTTTGAGTTATCCTTCATTATTCCTTCTCTCTTATCTTTAAATTTTGTGAATATTATAACACTTTATTGCGTTTCATTCAACGATAAAATTGAACGAAAAATTTCACCCCGGCTGTGCCGGGGAATTTACCGCACTTGAAGGAAAAACCCGCGGCTGCGGGTTTTTCTCGGAAATATATCAGTTTACCTTTTCTTCGACATACTTTACAATATCTCCGACATTCTGGAACTTCTCAGCCTCTTCGTCGGGAACTTCGATTTCAAATTCGTCTTCGATCGCCATGATGATTTCTACTGCGTCCAGCGAGTCCGCTTCCAAGTCTTTCATAAGGCTTGTCTCAAGAGTAACGGCTGATTCATCTACACCTAACTGCTCAACGATAATCTCTCTTATTTTTTCAAATGTCATGTTTTACCTCCATGTTTTTAAGCAATTTGAACGATTCTAGCCTTTAATTCCAGCTATGCTCAAACCTATTATAAGTTACTGTATTCAATACTGCAATAACTTTTTTATTTTTTTTATTCCTGTTCATTCAGCGTGATCCAGGCCTCGTAAGCTTCTGAGAGCAATTCTTTCAAACGGTTCAAATCGCTTTGATAGGCGTCGATCTTCACATGGTCGGTATAGACCTCTTCCCTGCACATCTCACTCTGGATCCACTCGATCTTCGCTTCCGTTTCCGCGATGGAGTCCTCCACGCGCTTCCGCTCCTTCTCGAGCCTTCTCTGCTGCGCCTGAGCTTCCTTATCTCTGCGGCGGGCTTCCATAGAGGATAAGCCGGCCCTGTCGGCATCCCCGGCGGCTCCATCCCGGTCCCCGGCTGTTCCGCTTCCCTGGCTTCTGGCATCGGAAACTCCCCTCTGCCCCAGTTCCTCCAGATAGCTTTTCCCGGAACCGAGAGACTGCTTCTTCTCCATGTAGTAGTCGTACCCGCCCAGGTAGTTCTCGACGCCGTCTTCACTCAGCTCGATGATTCGGGTGGGCACCTTATTAAGGAAATACCGGTCGTGGGACACGACGATCATCGTGCCGGGAAAATCCTGCAAAGCGTCCTCGAAAACTTCCTTTGAAGCGATATCAAGGTGATTGGTGGGCTCGTCCATGATCAGCAGGTTCGCGCCGGACAGCATGAGCTTCAGCAGCGAAAGCCGCGCCTTTTCCCCGCCGCTCAGAGAAGAAACCTGTTGAAAGACGGCGTCGTTTTTAAACAGGAACCGCCCCAGCAGGCTCCGCACCTCCGTATCGCTGTAAAGCCGGTAGGCGGAATGCACTTCCTCAAGCACCGTATTTCCGGTTCCAAGGAGATTCTGCTCCTGATCGTAATATCCGAAAGCGATATTATGGCCGAGCTTAATATACCCCTGATCCGGTTCCGCTTCTCCCATAATAATTTTTAACAGCGTTGTCTTTCCAATACCGTTTGGCCCTACCAGACATATCCGTTCTCCTCTTTTCACATCCAATTCGACATTTCGGAAAAGCTGCCTTTTATTATCGCCTCTTCCAAAGCTTTTAGAAAGTTCCTTGATGAGTAAAACGTCGTTGCCGCTCTGAAAATTCTGTTTAAAATGGATTTTCATCTTCCCGGACGCCGTTACAGGCCTGTCTATGCGCTCCATGTGTTCCAGACGCTTTTCCCTGGACTGGGCCCTTTTCGCCAGCTTTTCGGTTCCGTGCTGTTTGAAACGCCGGATGATTTCCTCCTGCCGTTGGATCTCCCGTTGCTGATGCTCATATTTCCGGAATTCGTCCGCCTCTCTCATCCTCTTTTTCTCTGCATAGGCGGAGTAATTCCCTTCATATGTAACGAGCCTGTGGTTTTCAACCTCGAAGATCCGGTTTACCGTCTGATCGAGGAAATAACGGTCATGGGAGATGACGACGATGGTTCCCGAATATGCCTTTAAATATTGTTCCAGCCATTTCAGCGTACCGATGTCCAGATGGTTGGTGGGTTCGTCCAAAAGCAGCAGCTCCGGCTTTTTCAACAGCAGGGATGCCAGGGCCAGCCTGGTCCGTTCCCCGCCGCTCAGAATGGAAATCTTTTTATCAAAAAATTCCTCCGGAAAGGCCATGCTGTTCAGGATCCCGTTGATCTCGCTCTTATAGCCGTATCCGTTCTTATTCTTGAATTCTTCCTGAAGATCGTCGTACTGATGCAGGAGTCTTGTAACGTCCCCGCCCCGGCCGGATTCCTCGGAAATCTGATGGGAGAGCGTCAAAAGCTCCTGCTCCATTTCGATTACACCAGAGAAAATCGCCAGCATTTCCTCGTATACGGTCTTTTCGGACTCAAAATTATCGCTCTGCCTGAGATAGCCGATGTTCGTGTTTGCGGATACAAAAAAGTCACCCGAATCGTAGGAAAGCCTCCCGGAAAGGATGTTCAGCAAGGTGGTTTTCCCCGCGCCGTTGGCGCCGACGATGCCGATTCGGTCTCCTTGATTGATATGGAAGGAGACGTCGGTCAGAACGGGATCGACTCCGTATGTTTTTGTGATGTTGGTGGCTGAAAGTATGATCATATCAATTCCTGCAAATCCTACAAAGCTAAATTCNNAGGCGTCCAGATAGAAATCGTCCTCCATCCCCGCCTGATACTTGTAATATGCGGCGCAGCCGATCATGGCGGCGTTGTCGGTACAGAGGATCGGAGAGGGATAGTACAGCGCAAGCCCTTTTCGGTCGCATGCTTCCTTCAGCATTTCCCGCAGAAGGCTGTTTGCCGCAACTCCTCCGGCCAGAACGATCTTGTCCTTCTTCATCCGCTCCGACGCCATGACGGCTTTGGCGACGATCACTTCCATCACAGCAAGCTGAAAGCTGGCGGCGACGTCGTTGACGTCCGTCTCAAGCCCTTTCAGCTTCTGTGTATTCAAATAATTTAAAACTCCTGTTTTGATCCCGCTGAAGCTGAAATCGAGGCTGTCCTTTTCAAGAAAAACCCTCTTGAACTCCACAGCGTGGGGATTCCCCTTCTTTGCCGCCTCATCGATGAGGGGACCGCCGGGATAGCCCAGGCCCAGGACCCTGGCAACCTTGTCAAAGGCCTCTCCCGCCGCGTCGTCCCGGGTCCGCCCCAAAACCTCGTAGCGGTTGTGATCCGTCACATCTATGATATTGGTATGGCCGCCGGAGACCACAAGGGCCATAAACGGGGGCTCCAATTCCTTATGCTCAATATAGTTGGCGCTGATGTGCCCCTGAATATGGTGCACGCCCACCAGCGGTTTCCTCAACGCATAGGCCATGGATTTCGCGGTAGCAAGGCCGATGAGCAGCGCGCCCACGAGGCCCGGGCCGCAGGTGACGCCGATGATATCCACATCCTTCAGAGTGACATCCGCTTCTTTCAAAGCGCTGTCTATCACCGTATTGATATTGTCCAGATGGTGGCGGGATGCGATTTCCGGCACCACGCCGCCGAACACCTGATGCACCTTGATCTGGGAGGCTATGATATCGGAAAGCACTTCCCTTCCCTCCGCGACGATTGCCGCCGAGGTTTCATCGCAGCTGGACTCTATTCCTAGTGTTATGAACTTGTTATCTTTCATCGTTTCTCCGTTTATTCTATATTGGAAAACCTGTTCTGCATATTCAGCAGGCAACGGTCGTCCGCAGTGAGGTGCCTGCAATTTTCACAGGATTGATAGTCCATCATATTGAAGGAGGTAACATCATTTCTCCTTGAAAATCTGCTGCACTGCGTCGCCGCCGTAAGCATCTCGTCATTCTGGTCATGATAATCTTCATAATAATTATTTCTAATTTTCATTTGGCGTTTCTCCTCTCAAGATAACTAAGGTTTTGTCTAAGGTTTTGTCCTTAGTATCTCTATTGAGGAAAAATTTATTATGCTTTTTCTTCCGAGTTTTCTCAGCAGTAAGCAAAAAAGCAACGTCCCGTTCCGGGACTCCGACTCGCGTTGCTCGCTGCTGTCCGTTTTGCCAACAAAGCCGCTTTGCGCCTTTGGGCAAAAAGGCTAGCGATTGCGCCACATTATTATAGCATCTTCATTGTTATCCTCATAATAGTTTTTTCGCTTCCCTGCGGGCACAAAGCCGAATTTTGTATAGAGCGAAATGGCCGCTTCGTTGGATTCCCGGACCTCCAGTGTATGGCTTCGGATGCCGTTTTCTATGGTATGGGCCAGGAGGATGGATACCAGCGCCTCGCCGATCCCTCTTCTCCTGAAATCGGGATGCACCGCCACGTTGGTGATGTGGCCTTCGTCCCCGACACACCAAAGCCCCGCGTAGCCTGCCAGCTTTTCGCCGATCTCGGCCACGATGTAAAANNAAAGGCCATGTTGTTCTCTTTGATCTCCTGTGCGAAGGACGCTTCGCTCCAAGGGGCTGTAAAGCACAGGACATCCATCTCCGCCATGGGTTTGATATCTCTTTCCTCCGCCTGACGTATGATCAGATCCATTAAGCTTTTCCCTCCAGCTTTCGCTCCGCCTCCGCCTGACGCATGTAGACAGGCTTGAGATCATTGAAGCTTTTTACTTTTCCTTCCCGATAAAGCGCCAGGGCCAGCCGTGCGACGGATGACGCTTTCTGAAACTTTATGTCGTCCTCTGCAAACAAAATTCGTATATTGTCTTTTAACGATAACTCCTGCCATTTAAGGATTTGGGCCTCGTACGACGCGATGCCATCCCCGAAAAAGGTGATTTCCCCGGTCGTCGTTTCCAGCAGCGAAAGCAGCTCGTTCAAGTCATAGGCTGCGCCGGGGACAACCTCCTCATACCGTCCTTCTTCGGTCCACCGGTATGCGCCGCCGTAGACCTGGCTCCTTCTCGCGTCGAAAATGGGGCAGACGACCCCTTTATAATCGGGGGCGTTATATAGGAAGGATTTCAACGTGGGCACGCCGATGGTCTGCAGCCCCAGCGCCTGGGCCAGCGCCCTGGCGGAGGACACGCCGATTCGTATTCCAGTAAACGACCCGGGTCCCTCAGATACTGCAATATAATCCATATCGCCTATCGACAATCCGCGTTTTTTCAACAAAATATCCACCATTGGCATCAAATTCTGCAGATGGCTCAGCTTTTGGTCGGAGGCTTCCATGAAGACCTCCTCCCGTTCATTGATGACAGCGACGGAGGCCTCTGCCCCCGTGGTTTCTATTGCAAGTATGTTCATTTCCCGTTTCCTTTTCCAATGCTTTCGTTCATATCGTATAAATCCGCTCTTCCTCTTTTTCTCCGTACTCGATCCGGATGACGATGCTGCCCTCGGGAATCAGCTCCTCGATCCGGTCCGCCCACTCGACGACGCAGACCCCCCGGCCGAAAAAGTATTCCTCATAGCCCAGCTCGTACATTTCCTCAATGTCCCTGATCCTGTAGACGTCGAAATGATACAGAGGGAGCCGGCCCGAACAGTACTCCTGCACAATCGTAAAGGTGGGGCTTGTAATCATTTCGGTAATTCCAAGNNGCAATCGATTTAGTCAGAGTGGTTTTGCCCGTTCCAAGGTCGCCGATCAAAGCGACGACGTCTCCCGGCTTCAGCTTTTTCGCCAGCTCGGCTCCAAAATTCCAAGCGGCGTTTTCATTTTCTATCACGATTTTTTTCATGCAGATATTGTACCACAAAAACGGGCGCATTTAAACATTTTTAAATGCGCCCGCCCGTTTCGACGCGGGTAAATGTATGACGGATCCGATTCCCGTCAGCTGTGAAGAAATCTTGAGATCCTCTTGTAGAGCAGGAAGGTGATGGTGGAGTTGACCCCCGCCCTGATAAAATTAAATCCCAGAATAAACGGCATCAGGGGCATGATTGCATTCACCGGCAATCCCATAAACAGCGGGGTAACAACAAGGTTTGCGCCAAACATGACAGCGACCATTGCAAGGGTGCCGCAGATCAGCGCGATCACAGCAGACTTTCTCGTTTTTCCTCTTCTGTAGATATTCCCGGCTACAAGGACAAAAGTGCCTGTTGCGAGAATGTGCATGATGATACCGTAAGGCCCGCTCTGAGCGCTGACCGTCACTCCCTGTACTACCGCGACGATGACTGCCAGTCCGAAGCCGGCCAAAGGTCCGAAGGCAAAGGTTCCCATTAAAATTGCAACATCGGACGGATCATACTCAAGAAAGGCCACCGGCGGAAAGATGGGAAAATGGATCAAGGATACCAATACGATGGCGATCGCCGCCAGCATTCCCGTTTTAGCAAGCTTCATTACGTTCTGATGGGACCTTGAGCCCGCAGACCCAGGGACATTGTTTGTGTTTTCGTTCATTTCAAATTCCTCCTTGACATTCTGCCGGAACTTATACACCTGCCAAACATTTGCTATGCAAATGTGGTTAGGTGCGTAAGCCCCGCACATTTAAAATAGTTGGAATCTGTCAGGTTAAAAGGGAAATCGCGGATCGGTTCGATCGATGAAATTCCTGAAAAAAAACCTTGAAATTGCTTTCAAGGTTTTGCGCACAAATAGGAAAACTCCCGCTCTGTGTTTCTTTCATCCGGACTATACCGTCGGTATCGGAATCTGACCGATTCTGCCTGATTGGCTCGCGGACTCGTGGCATTGCGCCCATTACCGCCGGTGAGGAATCGCACCTCGCCCTGAAACAGATTTACTGTTATATTATATTCCCTGGTCTTTTATCTGTCAAACACCAAAATCAGGTTCTCCTTATGCTTTTGTTTCCATTGTCACACTTTC
>DLFX01000206.1:0-1011 GCA_002482405.1 Firmicutes bacterium UBA7709
ACGAACCGGATAAGCTGCCTATTACCCTCGCCACCATCATGACCAAGATCATCATGGATGAGCCTATTGAGCCCGGCGAGGGCATCCTGCACCACGACGAGGGCGTTGACCTTATGCCCGCCAACATCGAGCTCTCTGCAATGGAAGTGTCGCTGGTCAACACCATGAGTCGCGAGATTGTGCTGCGAAACTATCTCAACGAGGTCAGGAAGAATTACGATTATGTCCTTATCGACTGTATGCCTTCGCTTGGCATGATCACCGTCAACGCACTCGTTGCCACCGACAGCGTTATCATTCCTGTTCAGGCGCACTACCTCCCTGCCAAAGGCATGTCACAACTCCTTCAGACCATAAACCGCGTCAAACGCAACATCAATCCTGCCCTGAAGATCGAAGGCGCGCTGCTGACTATGGTGGATACGCGAACGAACTTCGCGAAGGATATCTCCTTTATCCTCCGGCGTGATTACGGTGATAAACTGCGCGTATTTAAAACGGAGATACCCCTCGCCATCAAAGCGGCGGAAACGAGCGCCGAGGGTAAAAGCATCTATGCATACGACGCGCGCGGCAAAGCAGCCGCGGCATACGAGTCTCTGACAAAGGAGGTGATTGGCGGTGGCAGGCAACGTGCGAAACAAGAAGTTGACCTCGGTAGATGACCTGTTCAGCAGCGAAGAAAGCAGACAAGCTGAGAAACAACAGCAGGGTGAGCAGGTACTAAACGTGCCTATTTCGGAAGTCCACGACTTTGCCAACAACCCCTATCACGTCCGGCAGGACGCAGAACTTATGGATATGGTGGACAGCATTAAACGCATCGGTGTTCATACGCCATGCATTTCACGNNCGCAAGCATACTGGCTGGATTCGATACCCTTCCCATCATTGTACGCGAAAAAGATGATGATTCGGCTATCATAATGGTGGTGGACGGCAACATTCAGCGCGAAACCATCACATTCAGCGAAAAAGCAAAGGCATATAAAATGAAGCTTGAAGCGCTCA
>DLFX01000206.1:1026-1781 GCA_002482405.1 Firmicutes bacterium UBA7709
AACTTCGTGCCAAGTTGGCACGAAGTTAGAAAGCAAGCGTTCTCACGAAATATTGGCCGAAAAAAGTAATGATAGCGCTCGTAATATTCACCGCTTTATTCGTCTTACCGAGCTTGCCCCGCCTTTGCTCCAGATGGTGGACGATAAGAAGATCGCCTTCAATCCCGCCGTTGAGCTTTCATATATACCAAAGAAGCTACAAACCGAATTGCTGGATATTATGGAACAAAACGAGTGTACTCCATCGCTCTCGCAGGCACAACGGCTAAAAACAGCGGCACAGGAGGGCAAGCTCGACCGAAACGGCATCGAACTGGTCATGAGCGAGGAAAAGCCGCAGCAAAACAACCTAACCATCAAAGGAAACCGGCTCGAAAAATACTTTCCCAAAGAATACACGCCCAAGCAAAAGGAAGACATCATCATCAAGGCGCTCGACCTCTACTACAAGAAGCTCGAAAGAATGAAGCAGGAACGAAAATATGAACGCTGAAACGCCCAGGCTAATGAAGCGAGGGCGTTTTTTTATGCCGTTTTTAAGAGGAGGTGGGAGCGTTGCTCTTTACAGCAGGTAAAGACCGCGAATACGAGCGCATGATGAAAGAAAATCCAGGCTTTGACCGTCGGATAATTCGGACAATGAAGGAACGGGACTGCAAGCATTGCCTGTATTATGACGAAACCCTCCGTAAATGCAGCCTTGAAAAATGCATCGTCTTTGAGGATTAGTCAAAATCATCTTACACCAGGGGGGT
>DLFX01000206.1:1826-3453 GCA_002482405.1 Firmicutes bacterium UBA7709
CGGTATACCAGCCGGGAAAAATAATCAAACAAAATTTATCAGGAGGTACAATTCATGAAATTTCTTAAAAACCGATTTGTTATCGGAGTACTCTGTATCATTGCAGCGCTGCTCATTGCTTTCTTCGCACTGCCGTCATTGCAGAACGGCAGCCAGGGCGCATATGTAAGCGCTGTCCGCATGAAGCAGCCCATAGAGGCAGGAACACAGCTTACCGCCGAGATGCTAGAGTCAGTGAGCATACCGGAAACACTTGTCGAAGGCAGTATCAGCGACATATCATCGGCAATTGGCCAATATTCGATGACTGACCTGTACACGGGAGATTATCTGACCGCCGCAAAGCTGTCGTCAACGCTTGTTGAACAGAATTCTTTCCCGGCCGGTACAGCCAGGGGCAAAACGGTCGTATCGGTCACGCTGCCTACTCTCGCATCAGGCGTATCCGGACACCTGATGCCCGGAGATGTGGTAACAGTCATTGCGTTGCCTAAGGGCTCCGTCAACCAATCGCTGGGCGTGGAGCCGGAAACGGAGGAAACAGACTTATCCGGCGCGGTCATCTACCCTGAATTGNNACGAGGTGTGCATGGTGACGGCAAGCGATGGCGCTGATGCCAGCGTTGAAGCGCTACCGGACGAGGATACAAAAAACAGCCTGCCGGTCACGGTTTCGTTCTATGCCACCCAGGAACAAGCGCTCCTTCTTGCGGAACTGGAAAACCAGAGTATCATCCACCTGGCGTTTGTCGCCCGCGGAGAAGACGTAACGAAGTACATATCAGACGCTGTACTTGCTGAAACGGAGGTGGGCTGACATGCTTATCGCCGTTTGGGGACGGGACGGAATTGGCAAGAGCGCGCTCTGTGATACGCTGGGCATATTGTTTGCCCGGCAGGGCGTGACAGCCGTCATAGATACCGACCTTACGCAGCCCACGCTGTCGGCGCGGTTGAACGGAATGAAGATTGACGCGGACGCTTCGCTCGGTAAGGCCATCGCAATGGGCGCGATGGACGTTACGCCTTATCTGCACCAGCACCCAAAGCTGAAAACCCTGTTCTACGCAGGGTTGATTGACCGGGATGAATACCTCTCGTATGAACTTGGCCTGGAAACAGATAACGCGGCGCAGGACTTCATTGAGCAGTGCGAAGATATATCCGATGCAGTCATCCTTGACATATCGGGGCAGCGAAGCGACCCGTTCCTGCCCAGCGCGCTCATCTACGCGGATAAGGTGATCGCCCTGTTCACACCGGACGTACAGGGCATCTGCTGGTTCAATAGCGTCAGGCCGCTTATTTCCACTATGGGCGCGAAAGAACGCATATTACCTGTCGCGGCGATGGCCGGCAGACAGCACGACCTCGCTGCGGTTGAAAAGGAGGCAGACACGAAGTTCGTTGCGTCGCTTCCATATGTCCGCGAATTCCGGCAGGACTGTGAACCGGGAGTTGGCGCGACGCCTACCGCCATGCGGTATTTGCGCAAGGTAAAAAAGCTCTATGCGCTGCTGAAAGGGAGTGATGCGGTATGAGCCGGACATTCAGGGAACTGGCTTATGAACGGCAGCACAGCGTGCCACAGGCCAAGGACTCATACGAGACTTTGCTGGAACAGGCG
>DLFX01000206.1:3468-4668 GCA_002482405.1 Firmicutes bacterium UBA7709
CTCGCTCACAGTATCACGGAAAAGGACGCGGCGGAGGCTGTGAAACGGCTGATCGGTGAGTTCGTCACCGGCCACCAGCTATACATTAGCGACCTGTCCATGCAGCAGCTTTCCGACAGGCTGTACGGCGACATGGCTGGTTTCGGTTTTCTGGACAAATACATCGCCGACCCGGATATCGAGGAGATCAACGGCAACTCATGGCGGGACATCGAGATAGTGACGCGTTCCGGATGGCAAAAAATTCCGGAGCGCTTTCTTTCGCCCCGGCACGCCGAGGACACGCTGCGCAAAATGGTGCGGCTGGGCGGCCTCGTTCTGGACGGCACAAACCCTATTGTGGACAGCTACATCACCGAGGGCATCCGCGTGTCGGCTATGATCCCGCCCGTCGCGGACAGGCGCAGCGGTGTGGTGTTCAGCATCCGCCGCCAGCGTATGGCGCGAATAACAAAACAGCAGCTTGTGGAGTGGCAGACGGCTACGCCGGAGATGCTTGACTTCCTGACCCTATGTGTCAACCATGGCGTATCGGTTGGGTTCGCGGGCAAGACAGGCAGCGGTAAAACCACGGACATCGCATTTCTTCTGAACTCGGTGGATAAAAACAAACGCATCTACACCATCGAGGAGACGCGCGAGCTCGACCTGTTCAGCGAGGATGAGGACGGCAAACCTCAAAACCGCGTCATCCATACCTGCACCCGCCCCTCAGACCTGCCGAATGCCGACATTGACATGAACGACCTGCTTCGCAAGGCAATGCGATTTTCACCGGACATCATCGCGGTGGCGGAGATGCGCGGCGCGGAAGCGATGGTGGCGCAGGAGGCAGCACGTACCGGACATGCGGTGGTTACCAGCCTTCATGCCAATTCCGCGCGCCGGGCGTACAGCCGCATCCTGTCCATGTGCCAGATGAGCAGCACAAACATATCAACCGCTGTTCTACTTGGTTTTGTGGTGGAGGCGTTCCCCGTCATGGTGTTCAAGCGCCAGTTCCCGAACGGTACGCGCCGCGTTATGGAGATCGTCGAAGTGACGGGCATACAAAGCGGCGTTGTTCAGGCCAACACGCTCTATCGGTTTGACGCCGAAACGGACGAATATGTGCGGGAGCACGGCGTCTCGGATGAGCTGGCGGAAATACTGCGTAGCAACGGCGCGGACAAGGCGGCAATTGACCGCTTCAGGGAGGTG
>DLFX01000336.1 GCA_002482405.1 Firmicutes bacterium UBA7709
CTCACCGTAGGTGATGAGGTCGGGCGGCAGGATATCCATGTCGTAGCCCGACCGCACCGCTTTCTTGTTTTCTTCGATTTTCATCTTGTCAAGGTCGGACAGCTTGCGCTTGATGGTCTTGATGGCCTCCGCTTGGTCGATGGAGCGGATATGAAGATTGACCGTCACGGCATCGTCCAAGTCGAGAAAATCCGCCAAAAGCCGGTCGGTCAGCTCCGGGGCGAGAATCTGCACGAAGCTCACGGCGCCGATGTGACCGTCCATGCGAAAGGTGCGCCCGTCCCGAAAATCGAAGCCGGAGGGGGCGATGGCGTCCTTGGTGCCGTTGCCGGTTTTGGCGATATCCCGCCAGTCGAAGCGAAATTTCTCCTGCCCGTCCGGGTGGAGCTGCCCATGCAGAACCTCCAGTCGCTCCAACCCAGTCAGAGGGCGGGCGGTGACACCCAGCGTTTTGAAGCCCGCAAGGATATCCGTCTCAATCCGCTCCAGCCGGGGCTTGGCGGCTTTTAGGTTGTCGGCCTCGATGCCGAAGGTTACATACTTGGACTTCACAAGCCCGTTGTTACCCTTGGCAAGTTGATTTTTGAGCATACCGGCATACTCCCGGCGAATGGAATTGAAATCATCGTCACGGTCGGGGATGTCGATGGACTGTTGAAACTCCCGGATGTTGGCTCGGCGGTTGATAAAAGTGAGCTGCACCGAAATGGAGCTGTCAAAATAGTTGAGGAAGTCGCAGTAATTCTCGAAAATCTGTGTCTTATCCTCATTTTGGGCAAGCTGATAATTGATATCTTGAAACTCTACCGTCTTGGTGTACAGCCTCTCGTTGACCCGGCAGACGCCATCCCGGTGCATTTCCCGATAAGGGATGCTCTGCTGAACGGTTTGCGGGGGNNTATCTAAAATGCCGCCCGCTTTGGATGCGGGCGGCGTGGGGTTTCCCTTTGTGGTGCGAAGCTTGGTCTTATTGCGGGCGGCGCTTTTTGCGGCCACGCTCAGCCGTTTTCCCTGTTGTGCTTGCTGTTTTGTCTTGGTTGACAAGGGCGTTTCCCTCCTTTTCGATGTAGTGATAAAGATTTTCGGTTTTATATGCGCGGACTCCCGGCCAGAGCTTCGCCCGCAGGATGTTGCGGGCAACCTTCTCGGCGGGCTGACCGTCCTTCTCGTACATGGCAAAGAAGAAAAAAGGCAGCATCAGCCCGATCATCAGGATGACTGCGGCATCGTTGCCGATGGTTGTGCGGGTGAGCAGATAGGTCGGGATACCGATGGCGCCCGCAATGGAAAAGCAAATAAGCTGGCGCTTGGTAAGGTTCAGGGCAACTTTGGTTTTGACCCTTGTGAGGTCTTTGGGGACTGGTACGAAGGGCATGTTTTCACCACCTCCTGTTTATTGACATGGAACAATGGCCTGGCAGCATCACCATTCCCGCTCTTTTTGATGTGCTATACATACGCTATCCTTGCGGCGCAACGGCGATCCTGACCGTCATGCCAAATAAAAAACTCTCTGCTCGTTCCCAGGCATACCCGAACCGGCCTTGCATGGAATAGCCTGCCACATCGCCTTTGGCGATTTTGCCGAGGGATCGAGGCTGCCCATCCGCCCAAAAGTTCACGCCGTTGCCGATGAATCCAAGGGCGATGTACCTTTTTGTATCGGTAACGGACAGGCTTTTCCATGCCTTATCGTCCTTGCCCACAATCTCTGGTGCGTTTCCGTAAGCGGTCATGCGCTGGAGCGTGAGGTTGACAGGTACATTGGAATGGTTCTGGAAAAGCACCTCCCCAGCATACAGCCTGTCATTGTCAGGGGAAATGACAAACGGCACGTTCAGGGTCACGGTAACATCCAGGATGGCGATGTTCGTCACCGGCACCACAATGGAGCTGCTGTTTCCAGCGTTGTCCGCAATGGTAAAGCTGTAATCCCCGTTTTGCACCACAGGGAATTGGATGTTCTCAAGCTCATGCGTCGTTTCGCCGTTTGGCAGGGCCACGCTGGCAAGCCCCGAACCTCCCGTATCTGTAGGGTTCAAGGTGATGGTAACGCCCTCGGTCGTCCAGTTCTCCGGGGAAAGGGCATAGCTTGCGGTCGGCGCTGTTTTGTCGATTTTCACCACGGCACTTGCAATATCCGATTCCAAGCCCGCGCCGCTGACCGCCTTTGCCTCTACCGTATGGATACCCTCCGTCGTGATCTGAACAGTGTTGCCCGTCTGCCATGCGCCGCCATCCACACGGTACTGGTAATAGGCAACTCCACTATCCGCGCTGCTGCCTGAAATGGTGACGATCAAATCCTCCCGATGCCAGCCGCCGCTGTCGGAGAGCGTAACAGTGGGTTTGGTAGGCAGCCTGCTGTCGATGCCCGACACCGATACGGTCGTTTCGGAGGAATATCCCCAACGGTCGGATGCAATGATTCTAAAGGTTTTGGGGCTTGTTAGCTGCTCCGTAATTGTCCAAGCGGCTGTGAATGTGGAACCGTTGGCGTTCCCGGCTTTGTCCGGGCATCCCGGAACAGGCGAACTATCCGCATATCTCAGGGAATAGGTCACGTTGGTTTGGTCTGTTGCCGTTACTATCAGCGCTTTGGAAGTGGCCCAAACGCCGTTATCCGGCTGCACCGTTTTTCCTGCAATGACAGGTGCGGTCACGTCCAACGTTGACACCTGAAAGGGGAAACTGCCGCTGTTATATCCCTTTGCGTTCTTCACCCGCACATAATAGCTGCCGTTGTTCTGTGCTGCATTGTAGCGGAAAACGTGCGTTCCGCTCGCGCCGCCAAGCGTAGCGAATTTCACGCCGCCCGCCGTATATAGTTCTATTTCCGTGGCACGTGCTGATGAAATATCCACCGAAACAGAGTTATCCGTGCTGTTCCATGCCCGCACACTGATGGCGGGATTGGCAGGGAAGCACACGCACGGGTCGCTATGACAATCAAGGCAATGGTTTTGATGGTGCGTTTTGCAGGTATGCGGGCAATGTAGGTCGCATTCGTTGGTACAGGTGGAGTAATTCGGGCAGCCGGGAACCCAGCACTGGCGGCAAATGTCGCAGATGGTAGCGTTGCCACTCCCGATGCCAAAGCATCCTGGGCAATGATGCTCCCAACAGCAGATAGAACCGTTGCCAACGGAAGGCTTGCCGCACAGGCCATCGGGGTTCTCTGGCATATAGATCTGGCAGATTATATTGGTTAGCCCGGCATGAACCTGACACTTGTTGGGGTTTTGGTAATAGAGCGGACTGGAGCAGCCGCTGACTGAGCACTTGTGCGCATCACAAACAAAGTCGTATTTGGTATGCACTGTGACCGTATTCGGGCATTCATGGAACGCACACGGGCGGCTTCCCACAAGAAATGGCGTGATGATCGGTTCGGACGGCTCATACGGCGCTCCAAACACCACAATCGCCGCGCCGCTTCTTGTCCCCAACAGGAAGTATTCAGGGGCTTCAGGTTTCTCTGGCGGCGCTTCGGGCTGTACCGGTTCCGCTTCACCCTCGCTGGGAAGCGGTGCTTCCGTTTCGCCATTCTCCGGCACGGAGGGGATTTCCTGATCCTCCGGCGGAGTTTCGGGCAGCTCTGGCTCGGTTTCTTCATCATCGGGAAGTGGCATTTCCGTTCCACCGTCCTCCGGCACAGAGGGGATTTCCGGTTCATCCGGTAGCATTTCTGGCAGCTCCGGCTTTGCTTCTTCCTCGCCGGGAAGTGGCGTTTCCGTTTTGCCGTTTTCCAACCCATCGTCTGTCTTCATATGGTCGTGATCGCAATCGTGTTCGTGATCAAGCGGATGGTCATGGGAATGGTCGTGCGGTTCTATGGGGTATTCCGTTTCCCCGTGGCTATGTGGTTCCACCGGGTGCACCGTTTCACTATGGCTATGCGGCTCCGTATGCGATTCGCTCTCTGCCGCGAATGCTGTTGTCGCACAGGAAAACAGCAGAACAGAGGCCATTAAAAATGAGAGTAGTTTTCGTCCCATTGAATTATCATCCCCTTTCCGGGAGCCGCCGCTGTGGGCGGCTCCCTGTTGGGCATCGAAAAACTACTGCTGCAAGCCGATTTTTACGGTCATGCCATACTTGAAGCTCTCCCCGCCATCCCAGGCGCGGCCAAACTGTGCTTGCAGCTTCATGCGCTGCTGGCCCTGGAATGGGATGTTGCAGAGCACGGCTGTCTGCTGTGCGGATTCTTCCGCAAACCACATGTTCAAGCTGCCGCCGTCCGCGTCTTTCAGGCCAAGGGCGATATTCGCGTGGGTCTGCGCACGAGAAAGCTGCCTCCAGCCATCGGCGCTGTATTTGTCATTGGCAACTACCTTCGGGGCGCTGCCGGTGGCCTTCATGCCTACGGCGTAAAGGGTGATGGGAGCATTACAGTCGTTTGACACAGTAATGACCGGGGAGATGAATTGCTGGCCCTCCGGCTGATTGGGATCAATGGAAAGATAGGTACTGATGTTGCAGGTCGCCGCAAGGGTAATGGGTTCTACCCGCCCCTCGATGCCGATGGTGATCTCGTCCTTGCCGATGGAAACATTGCCGTTACTGTCCGGCATGACAGGTTCTGCCGCAAAGGCGGTGGTGGTCATTGCGGTCAGCATAACTGCCGCGAGGATGATGGAAAGCAACTTTTTCATAGAATCGGTACTCCTTTTTATTTTTATTTGCTAACGCTCAGGCTGATTGCGGCGGCAACCTCGCCCATATAAGCGTCAGTATCAGGGTGAATGGCAATAAAGCGCACGGTGGCGGCATGGTCGCCGCTGTTAAGCTGCCTCACAAGCCCCACATGCTCGATGTACTGGTTGGGCTTGATGAGCGGCGAGGAATACAGGATTTCTCCCGTCTCGTCCAGAATCAGCTCGGCCTGCATGCAGTAGATATTGCGGGCGGGGTTCTCAATGCGCAGATTGCCGCTTTTGCAGTCGGCGGTAAAAACAGGATTGGCGTTGATCCGAAAAGCGAACTGATTTTCGTCCACCTTTTCCTGCAAGAGGGCCAGTACCTCGTCCGGGTTATCCGTGGGAAGCATCCCGTCAAACACTTGGCCATTTGCTTCGGGAATGACAAACTGTGGCTCCACGATGCCGCCGTTTATGAAAATGTACTTGTTGACCACAAGCAGGGAAAGGGAAATGAGCAGAAGCACCGCCAGCACCACAATGACGATCTCACGCCATCGGTTGCCTTTATCGGTTTTCCGCAGGGTATTGGTTTCATCGTGCATGGTTCTATTCTCCGATCTTTGATATGGTGAAAATGACCGCTTGCTTGAGCGCCTGTTTTTGTATGGATTTGCCGCGAGGGTTTTCGGTCAGTACAAAATCCTTGTGCATGGCCTGCATGATCTCACAGGGGATGCCCTCAATCCCCGCTGTACTGCCGGGGAACCTTGCGCCGGATACGGCAAACGGTACAAATCCGTTGTTGGTCACGGCCATAACGGGGGTAATCCCCCGATTTTCGACATCCGTATACCAATAGGTGCAGAGCGGAACCGTCGCATGCAGGTCGGATATACCTACCGTTAATGCAACGTTTTCAGCACCTGCGGCGTAAGCGGGCAGGGCAATCGAGAAGATCAAGGCCAGCGCTATGACTGCGCTTTTTAGTTTCATTGCATCTATTAGCCTCCTCAGGTTTTGTTTGTAGATAGGGGCGACATCAGGCTGCCTCCCTTCCAAATTGCCGCACAATCCCTTGAAGAATATACGCAACACAGGGAACGGCAACGGAATTGCCCAGCATCTGATAGCGCTTGGTGTCGCTAATGGGCTTGCCCTGTTCGTCAAGCGCAGTCCAGCCATCGGGATATCCCTGCAGCCGCTCGCATTCCGTGGGAGTCAAACGGCGTACCATATATCCCAAACGCACCGGGTTCTGGTAGCTGAGGGAGTAACCTCCTGACTCCTTGGTCTGCAGGGTGCCGCTGAGCTCGTCATTCTCCCGAAGATTGCGGCAGTCCACGGCGGCTACACTATGCTGGTCGGCGGTAGTCAAGGTAAAGCAGGTTTCCTCGCTGATACCGCTCCCGTTCGGACCGTTGTGATCCTGCCGCCCGACCATGGTTCCCTGCAGGGCGTAAGCTACACAGAGGTCTGTTTCGCTGGCAAGTCCCGCCGGGCGGGAAAGCCCTGCGCCGGACGCACAGAGAGTGCCGCTGACCTCGGGATGCACGGAACCGCCCACCGCATGGCGGTCGGTTGCCGTAAGCGTGGGGCTGATCTCCTTTNNGTTGCCGCCGTTTTGCGGCTGGCGTCCGATGGAGGTGGCGGCAATGCCATACGCCTCGGTCATAACCAGCGGCGCATTCCGGGCACTGGGGTTGCAGGCGGCGGTGAGGGTATATGCTTTGTCGGAGGTAGTAATGTCGCCGGACTGATTCTGATGGAGGGCTTTGCAGATAATGGGCTGTTCATGATAGCAGGTCAGTGTGGCCGATCTGTCCTCCAAGGTCTCAGCATTTGCCAAGGTGGTAGCGCGACAGATCGGCCACACTGACCTG
>DLFX01000328.1 GCA_002482405.1 Firmicutes bacterium UBA7709
TTACTTGAATCTTGTCCTGTCTGATTTTTCTCTGAGGGCAAAACTATATTCGGCATGAAATTTGTATGCTATAATTACGTTGTTGTTTTTTTAATCATATATTAGCCGAAGTTTGCTGCAATATGATTCAGACATATGCAGCCTGGAGCAGCCGCGAGCCGCCTGGACCAGCATGTGGAATAATAAGGAGGATTATTAAAATGTTAAGAGATGCATTACCAAAGATCGTTACACCATTACCGGGCCCGAAGGCGCAGGCGATCATCGACCGCAGAGCGAAGGCGATGCCGAACGCGATCAAGTGCGGATATCCCTGTGTGATTGCCCGAGGCGAGGGCGCAATGTTTGAAGACGTTGATGGCAATGTTTTCCTTGACTGGATCGGTGGAGTAGGAGTACTCAATATCGGATACAGCAATCCCGAATTGATCGACGCCGTTAAGACCCAGAGCGAGAAGTATTTCCATGCAATGATGAACATCACGACTCACGAAAGATACATAGAGCTTGCCGAAAAGATGAACAGCATCGTACCGGTTAAAGGCGACGACAAAAAGACCATGTTTGTAAACAGCGGCGCCGAAGCGGATGAAAACGCGGTAAAGATCGCGAAGAGCTTTACCGGCCGTCCGAATATCATCGTATTCACCGGCGCGTTCCACGGAAGAACCCTGATGACCATGGCCATGACGGCGAAGAAAGCATACGCAGTGGGCATGGGACCGTTCCCGGATGGAGTATACAGAGCGGAATTCCCGAACCTGTACAGAAAGCCGGCGGGATTGACAGACGCGGAAGCCGTCGATTACTATGTGAAGAAGCTGGAAGAGATCTTCGTAGAAGCTTCTCCCGCCCAGTATGTAGCCGCTATCGTGTTTGAACCTGTTCAGGGCGAAGGCGGATTTATCCCCGCTCCCATCGAATGGGTCAAAGCGGTACGGGCCATCTGCGACAAATATGGAATCCTGATGATCACAGACGAAGTACAGTCGGGCTTTGGAAGAAGCGGAAGGATGTTCGCGTCGGAATACTATAAAGAAGCGGGATGCGCGCCTGACATCATGACCAGCGCGAAATCCATCGCAGGCGGGCTGCCCCTTTCGGCGGTGACAGCCAGAACCGAGATCATGGATGCGGTTACCCCCGGCACCATCGGCGGAACCTACTGCGGAAATCCCGTGGCATGTGCGGCCGCGCTGAAGGTGATCGATGTGATGCAGAAGGAAGACTATCCCGGAAAGGCTCTGAAAATAGCCGAGAAATGCATGAAGCGGTTCAACGAATGGAAGGATAAGTATGAAGTAGTAGGAGACGTCAGAGGAGTCGGCTCCATGATGGGCGTTGAATTTGTTACGGATAAGGAATCCAAGAACCCCAATGCCGATATCGTAAACGCCATCGTTAACGAAGCGGTTCAGAACGGTCTGCTCCTTGAAAGCGCGGGGACTTACGGCAATGTCATCCGTTTCCTTTGCCCGCTTTGCGTAACGGACGCGCAGCTGGACGCAGGTCTTGAAATCTATGAAAAGGCGATCCAGAAGTGCATGAAATAAGGACATATCACGGCGCGAAAGCCCTTGATAAATATCAAATATAAAGTAAGTTTTCTAAAAAAATACCGGAGGCAGGAAAGTTCCCTGTCTCCGGTATTTTTGAGCGGGCTCCGGGCGCAGACCAGGATAAAATTGTATTAATGATTGAATTTCTATCATGAGTATGGTAGTATTATAGAACACTGATGACTGACTCTGAAGAAAAAGGATAAGGAAAGACAGTTATGGAAATAGAAATGAAATATGAGATAGGGGATAAGGATATCATAAAAAATATCTGGGAGGACGAGTATCTTTCGAGCATCGAGGAAAAGGACTCAAGGGAAAAGGTATATATGAAGGCCGCCTATTTTGACACCGACGACTATATCCTCTGCAAAAACGATATTGCATTTCGTGTCCGCATGGAAGGCTCCCGCATCGTTGCGTCCCTGAAATGGAAGGGCTCAAGCGAGGCCGGACTCCATACCCGGGAAGAAATCAACGTACCCATCAACGATGAGACCTGTTTTATCGCGCCGGATCCGGCAATCTTTAAANNAGGAGATGATGGGACTTGTGCAGGATAAGCCGCTTCACAGCCTCCTGGAGACCAGGTTTTTAAGAAGCAGAATGAGAGTCGATACAGGAAAGAGCATCTGCGAGGTTGCAATCGACGAAGGTGAGATCGTAACCGACTTCGGGACTCTGCCGATCTGTGAACTGGAGATCGAACTGTTCTCCGGCGAGCAGGAGGATGTCCGGCGGATCGGTGAAACTCTCGTTGAAAAATATCCCCTTACCGAGGAAAACATAAGCAAATATGCCAAGGGGCTTACGCTCCTGGAAAACGCGGATTATTTAAAATAGCCAGTTTACAAGATTCCAAAGATATTATATAATATCCCCGTAGGTTGCGCGGTTAAAGCGCATAAGTAGCTCGGGAACGCCTTTGCGGAGGCGACGTTCCTGAAAGGGAGGGTATATATATGATATCTTTGTTTATTTCTGTCCTGCCGATTCTCGTCATTTTGGCTATGCTGCTGATCTGGAAGAAACCGGCGGACATCACAGGCATAGCAGGTTGGATCGCCGTATCCATACTTGCATTTCTTTTTTTTGACACCGGCGCCGAGGTGATCCTCCGCTCCAGTGTCGCCGGCCTTATAAAATCCTTTGCGGTCTCTTTGATCGTAGCCGCGTCCCTGCTTCAGATGGCATTGATGCAGACTACGGGAGCGCTGGACCGTGTCATCGTCTTTATTAAAACCATCGCCCTTGACAGCAGGGCGGTACAGATCATCATGATCAATGTCGGTTTCGGAACGCTGATGGTTGCCGTGGGAGCAACCCCTGTTTCCCTGCTGCCTCCGATTTTGCTGGCTCTCGGGTATTCTACATACAGCGCCATCGCGCTTCCCGCCATCGGATATGACTCCCTGTGCACCTATGCGCTTCTTGGAGCTCCGGTGGTGGTTCTGGTGGACTCCATCAACGCGTTCCTCATTGCGGGGGACCCCAACGCGGCGCCTGTGACCCTGGGAATGGCAGCCCGGGTATTCTGCCTGTTCGTTCCCATCACGGCGACGATGATCGGCTTTTGCATGCTTTGGATCGCCGACCGGTGGAACGGAGTGAAAAAGGGATTTTTGCCGTGTATCACCGCCGGCGTGGTGATTGCCATCGTGGCCTACCTCACCAGCCTGATGGACAATCTGGTACCCCTTACGGGCATCTTCTGCGGAGCTGCGGTGATGGTCGCCATGGTGCTCTACCTGAAGCTGACGGGAAGGCGCGTCATCGACAGGAGCGGGCTGACGGAGAGGGATCTGGAGATCGAGGCCAGAATGCCGCTCTGGAAAGCCATCAGCCCCTGGGTGATCCTGATCGTTTTGATCCTGGCGCTGAACCTGCCGAAATCGCTGTTTGAGTTTTTCTACTATCAGTTTACGATGCCGATCACGGGGCTCACGGCCAACGGCGCGCCGATCCCGACCCGGTTTATATGGAACGCGTATACATGGATATTTGTCAGCGTTCTGATCTCCATTCCGATTTTAAAACCCTCCAGGGAGCAGCTTGGCACCACATTTAAGCTCTGGGGGAAGCGGGCGCCGCGCCCGGTATTCGCCGCCGCGATCTTTTTCAGCATCGGTGAAGTGATGAACATGTCCGGGTTCAGTATGGCATCCCAGGCATTTGACAAGCCAAGCATGGTTCAGGTTCTTGCGGACTTTTCCGCGAAGGTGTTTGACGGCCTTTACGTCGCCGTGGTGCCCTATATCGGATTGCTGGGAGGGTTCATTACGGGAAGCGAAGCGTCCACCATCGGCATGTTCGGCAAATATGCCCTGGCTACCTGTGCAAACCTCGGAAATAACGTTCCGGAAATGATCCTGATCGTGGGAGGCCTCGCTTTCGGAGGCGGTCTCGCCAGCGTCATCTCTCCGGCAAAGCTCCAGAATGCCGCCGCGTCCATCGACAAATTCGGGGAAGAAACCAAGGTGATCCGCGTCGCTTTCATATTCTCGCTGCTGCTGGTCACGCTTACAGCGCTTCTCGGGGCAATTTACCTGTTCGGCGGCGCAGTATCGTAGAATAATGCTTTACATTATAGCAAGTTAAGGGTATAATAATATGCGCACATTGTGCGATTTCAGACCAATGGGAATCCATTGGTCTTATAGCTGCTATCACAACTAGGAGGATAAAATAAATGAATTCAACTATGATATCGAAAGAGAAGAATCTGGCGAAATTCACGATGGAATTTACTGCCGAAGAATTTGAACAGGCGGTAATTGAAGCATATCAGGCGACAAAGAGCAAATATGCCGTCGACGGTTTTAGAAAGGGAAAGGCTCCGAGAAAGCTCATCGAAACACATTACGGAGAAGACGTATTTTTTGAAGACGCGATTAATAATATGTTTTCAAAAGGCTACCCGGAAGCAATTGACAGGCTTGGGCTGGACATCATCGACAGGCCTTCTGCCGAATTTGACAAGATCGAAAAGGGCAAAGGATTTACAGTGACCATTACGGTAGCCGTTAAACCTGAATTTACGGTAAAAGATTATAAAGGAGTAAAGGTTGCTAAAGTTGAGCACAATATAACCGATGAAGATGTTGACAAGGAAATGGAAGCACTGAGAAAGAGAAACTCAAGGATGGTGCTTGTGGAACGCCCCGCCCAGAACGGCGATACCGTTCTCATCGATTATGCGGGCTTCGTCGGCGACCAGCAGTTTGAGGGCGGCACTGCGGAACGGCAGCCTCTGACCCTCGGAAGCGACACCTTCATCCCCGGCTTTGAAGAACAGCTCGTAGGAGCGGTTGCAGGAGAAGACAGAGACGTAAAGGTTACATTCCCGGAGGAATATCATTCCGCCGATCTCGCAGGCAAAGAAGCGGTGTTCAAATGCAAGGTCCATGAGATCAAGGAAATGGAAATGCCTGAACTGAACGACGACTTTGCCAAGGACGTCAGCGAGTTTGACACGCTGGAAGACCTGAGGAAGGATTCCAGGGAAAAGCTCGAGAAGTCGGCTGCGTCAAAGGTGGAATACGAGACCAAGAACGCTGTTTTAGAGAAGGTTTACGAGGCCAATGAGGTCGACATTCCCGACGTCATGGTGGAAGATCAGATCGATGAGATGATGCAGGAGTTTGACCAGCAGCTGCGGTATCAGGGCCTGGATCTCCAGAAATACTTTGAGTATCTGCAGAAGGATCCGAAGGAGTTCAGAGAAGAGCTTCGGGCAGACGCGTACAAAAAGGTCAAGACCAGGCTTATCGTAGAGGCGGTTGCCAGCGCAGAGAAACTGGAAGCGGCCGACGAAGACATAGAATCGGAACTGACGGCCATGGCGGATCAGTATAAGATGGAACTCGACAAGCTGAAAGAAGCTTTGAGACCCGAGAACTATGCGATGGTCGCCCAGGACATAAAAATGCGGAAAGCCGTTGATTTTATGTTTGAAAACGCGATAGTTGAGTAATATATAATTAGTAGAGACTACGCAAAATTAATAAATTAGATTGCGAAGGGAAAATTTCGTAGTGCCAGGCGCGCCGGACGATAACGAAGGACGCGTATACAGACATACGCAAGCGAGTTTGAGGACGGCAGCAACGCAGCAATACGGAATTTTAACAAGCAAGGGGGGAAATCAGATGGCACTCATTCCAATGGTAGTGGAACAAACGAACAGGGGTGAAAGGTCCTACGACATCTATTCAAGGCTGTTAAAGGACAGAATTATATTTTTAGGAGAAGCGATTGACGAGCACGTGGCAAGCCTGATCGTTGCACAGCTGTTATTTTTGGAATCCGAGGATTCTGAAAAGGATATCCAGCTGTACATCAACAGCCCGGGCGG
>DLFX01000086.1 GCA_002482405.1 Firmicutes bacterium UBA7709
ATATGCCACAGAACATGCGACAAGGCCATGTCACCCGGGAGCAGATCGATAAAGCGAAGGAAATGGACTTGCTGACCTACCTCCAATCCTATGAGCCGGACGAGCTGGTGCGGATTAACGCCAATGTTTTCACCACCCGCGCGCATGACAGCCTCAAAATATCCAACGGCAAATGGTGCTGGTGGTCGCGGGGCGTTGGCGGCAGGAGCGCGCTGGATTACCTCATCAAGGTGCGCGGCATGGAATTCGTGGAGGCCGTGCAGTACCTGTGCGGCTGCGCGGGATATGCCCCTTCCCCACCTGTTTATACGGCAAAACCGTCGTCCAAGCCGCCGTTCGTGCTGCCAAAGCCATATGGCAACAATGATCGTGTTCTCCGATACCTGATGGGGCGCGGCATTGACCCGGAGATACTGGAATACTGCATCCATACCGGACGGCTGTATGAGGATGAGCGTCACAACTGCGTTTTCGTGGGCTTTGACGGCAGCGATAACGCGAAATATGCCATGCTGCGCAGCTCCAGCCCCACGTCGGTATTTCTGCGCGAAGCTGACGGCAGCGATAAACGATACGCCTTTGCCCTACCCTTCCGTAAGGATTCGGATACGGTGTATCTGTTTGAGAGCGCCATCGACCTGCTCTCGTTCGCCACGCTCCGAAAAGACGAGTGGAGAAGCTATAACTACCTTTCCCTTTCGGGCGTTTATCAGCCGAAAAGGACGCTCGACGAAACGCCGCTGCCCACAGCTCTGGCACAGCATCTGCATGACCGCTCTGATATATGTCGTATCGTCCTTTGCCTGGACAACGACGAGGCGGGAAGGCTGGCCGCGCGAACGATTTGCGCGCTGCTGCCGGAACGCTATACCGTGGAGCTACTGCTTCCCGAAAAGGGCAAGGACTACAACCGGCAGCTCCAGATTGAAAAAGGAATATCGTTCACCGGCAGGATGCGAGGCGAACCCGAAAGATAAGAATCCAATTGAATAAGGAGGATTTTCAAATGAACGTATTGGTTGTGGAGCCAATGAAAAAACCGTATCTAAAAGACATAGACTCCGGCCTCAGTTCCCTGCAGCACGAGGTGGGCGGGTACATCGAGGCGATATACCCATATGAAGACCTGGTAGGGATTGTTTGTAACGAGGAAGGCAAGCTGGAAAGGCTTCCGCTCAACCGCGCCATTTACGACGATAACGACGAAATGACAGATATCATCGCCGGAACGTTTCTCATTGTCGGCCTGAGCGAGGATAATTTCGCGGACTTGCCCAGCAATTTGGCTGAAAAATATACAAAGCTCTTCGAGACGCCCGAGGTATTTTATTCAGCAGACGGTCAGATCCATGTTCAGAAGGTTGAGCCGTCACCGGCAGAGCAGGCGGATATAGCGAAACCCTCGGATACCACCCCGAAACGCCGGTTTTCGATATATCAGCTTAAAAGCTCGGACGAACTGCACGACATCCGATTTGAGCCTTACGACTACCTCCGGAAGAACGGCATCCCATGTGACATTGGAAATTATGACCTGATGTACTCCGGCCACATGCGGCCGCATGAAACGCTGGAGAACCTTTTCTACAAGTTCAACATGGAGCATCCGGTGAATTTCAAAGGGCATTCCTTATCGGTCAGCGACGTTGTCGTTGTTCGGGAACGTGACAAAAGCACCGCGTATTATGTGGACAGTGTTGGTTTCAGGCAACTGGATCATTTTGAAAAGAGCCATGCAAAGACGCGGGAGAACCGTGAAGCGCGGGACTTCGAGAGATGATTTCTTTCCCGGCAGGTATTTCGGTGGACAGCCCTGCTGTCTACTACCAAGCAATGGATTTGGATATCCAAATCCGCTTGTAAGGGGCTTCCCGCCCCTTAAACCCTTGAACAAGGTAAAAAGGAGGTGTAGCTATTGAGAAAACGAAACGTTCAGGTGATCGTGCGGCTCTCGGAACAGGAAGCGCGGTATTTGAAAATACAGTTAAGCAGAACAGGACTAACCCGCAGTACATATCTGCGTTTTCTTATTATGGGCTTTGCACCAAAACCTCTGCCGCCTCTTGACTATCACAATATGATTAAAGAGCTGCGCGCGATCGGAAACCGTATGAACCAGATCGCCGCTCGCGCCAACGCCACCGGTTTCATCAAGGCTAACGATTATGACCGTGACGTCGCGGAACTGCGTCAGGCGGTGCGTAATATACAGGAATCCATGATCCTGCCGGAAAGGGGGTTGCCCGATGGCGGTCACGAGCATTTGGAAGGTGGATAACCACCTATCCCGTGTAGTTGAATACGCCGGTAATGCGGAGAAAACTGAAAACCCCAAGTGGCTACAACATGACGTTCAGGTGTTGGCCGACGTTATGGATTACGCAATGAACGATTTCAAAACGGAAAAACAGTTCTATGTGACCTGCCTGAACTGCGACGCAGCTACCGCCCGGGACGAGATGCAGGCAACCAAGCTCCAGTTTGGCAAGACGGACGGCATACTCGCGTTTCACGGATATCAGTCCTTTGCGCCCGATGAAACGGATGCGGAAACGGCGCATAAGATCGGCGTCGAACTGGCTGAACGGCTTTGGCCTGATTATCAGGTGGTGGTCGGTACGCACCTGAATACGAAGTGCTTCCACAACCATTTTGTCATCAATTCCGTATCATTTATTCATGGTAAGAAGTTTGATAACTGCCCGACAACGTATACTCAGATGCGCCGTATCTCGGATGACTTATGCAGCAAATATCGTCTGTCTGTCATCACAGACCCGAAAAGGCGCGGTAAGCATTACGCCGAATGGAAAGCGGAGAACGAAGGGCGTCCCACTTGGCGCAGCGCCATCCGCGAGGATGTGGATCAGGCCGTCATGATGTCCATGAGCTTTCAGGC
>DLFX01000400.1:0-6812 GCA_002482405.1 Firmicutes bacterium UBA7709
GGGTTTTCCTTTGTCGGCGTAGAAGCGACCGCCGTCGCCGCCGGCGAATGCGTCAATCCGGACAAAACGGTTCCGAGGGCGATAAACAATGTGTTCTGGAGAATCATGATCTTCTATATCGGGGGAATCATTGTCGTCGCAACATTGCTTCCCTATACGGACCCGAACCTGCTGAGCGGTTCCATCGACAACGTTGCGGTGAGCCCCTTCACGCTGATCTTTGAACGGGCGGGACTCGCAATCGCCGCCTCTCTGATGAACGCGGTCATCCTGACCTCCGTACTGTCCTGCGGCAATTCGACGCTGTACATTGCCAGCAGGCTCCTTTATTCCATGGCGAAAAGCGGAAAAGCGCCCCGGGTGTTTGCGACGGTGAGCAAGAGGGGCGTTCCGGTCTACGCCGTGCTGGGAACGGCGCTGATCTCCTGCCTGTGCTTCCTGTCCTCCTTTGCCGGAGACAGCGTAGTTTACACCTGGCTGTACAACGCCACGGGCCTGACGGGCTTTATCACCTGGTTCGGGATCTGCATCTGCCATCTGCGGTTCAGGAAGGCGTTCAAGGCCCAGGGAAGGGATATGGCCACCTTGAAATATAAGGCGAAATTCTACCCCTTCGGAACCGTGGCCGCCCTGATCATCTGCGGGCTCGTGATCCTGGGGCAGGGGTATTACGCCGTAACGGACGCGGGAATCGACTGGTATGGCATCCTGGTAGCGTATATAGGATTGCCCATCGCGGTGGGCCTTTATATCATCCACAGGATCGTCAAGAAAACCAAGCTGATCCCCATCGATGAAGTGGACCTGTCCGCAGGGGACGGCACTGAGCCGTCTAACGCTGAAACAGAGGCGGCGGGAATTTGAAGAGGAGGAAGCGAAATGAAATACGGATGTCAGTCAATGGTGGGAAGGCTCAACGCCGTTCTGATCAAAACCCCGGACAATGCGTTTCGGAACCAGAGCTATCTGAATGAGGAATACGGGAATTACGGATATCTCGGATGCCCCGACTTTGCCAAAGTCATGGAAGAATACAAGGTCTTTGAAGAAATCATCCGCCGAAACGTGGAACACGTCTTTTACCTTCCCTTTGACGAGGCTGCGGGGATGGATTCGATCTATGCCCACGATACGGTTAAAATAACAAAAAAAGGAGCGATCTACTTTCCCATGGGAAAAAAGCTTCGGAAGGGAGAGCCGCGGGCCACGCAAAGATATCTGGAGTCCATTGGGATCCCGACCCTGGGAGTCATCACAGGAGCGGGAAGGATGGAAGGCGGCGACGTGGTTTGGATGGATGACCGCACGGTAGCCATCGGAAGAGGCTACCGCACCAATGACGAGGGTATCAGGCAGTTCCGGGAGCTTGCGGGAGACCTTATCGATGAGATCATCACCGTTCCCATGCCTCACGGAGAGGGAGAGGACGCATGCCTTCACCTCATGAGCATTATCAGCATGGTAGACCGGGATCTGGCCGTCGTCTATTCAAAATATATGCCGGTGTTCTTTCGGGAGTTCCTGATAGAGAAAGGGATCAGGCTCATCGAAGTTCCCGACGATGAATACGATTATCTGGGGTCCAACGTTCTTGCCCTGGGGGATCGGAAATGCGTCGTTTTGCAGGGGAATCCCAAGACAAAGGCGGCCCTCCTGGACGCGGGGGCGGAAGTATATGAATATCCGGGCAGGGATCTATCCTATTTCGGCACCGGCGGTCCGACCTGCCTGACCTGTCCGCTGCAAAGGGACTGAAAAAATGGACATAGAACGGGACATCGAATCGGAGATCGACGCCATACTGAGAGCGTATCTTGCGGTGAACAGCGAAACCGGCACGCCGGGGGAGAAGGACGTTGAAGGGTTTTTGCTGGAGTATCTGGGCGGAATTCCTTATTTCATAAAAAACAGGGATCATTTCGGCAGCTATCCGATCAAGGACGACCCCATGGGCAGAGCGGTCTGCTGGGCGCTGGCGAAGGGAACCGGGAAGGGAAACGATACGGTCGTACTGATCCATCATTGCGATGTGGTGGGAGTAGAGGACTTTAAAAACCTGAAAGAATTCGCATTCGATCCGGATAAATTGGAGACGGAGCTGAAAAAGATTTCAGGCGAACTCCATCCCGAGGCAAAGAGGGATCTCGATTCCGGAGATTATCTGTTCGGCCGGGGAACGGCTGACATGAAAGGCGGAGGAGCGATCCAGCTGGCGCTGTTGAAGCGGTATTCGGAGACGCGGGACCTTGCGGGGAATATCGTTTTGCTCTGTCTGCCGGATGAAGAAAACCTGTCGGCCGGAATGAGGGCGGCGGTGGACCTGCTGGCAGAGCTGGAGGAAAAGCACGGCCTGCATTACGTCTATGCTTTCAATTCCGAGCCTCATCAGAGAAAAAGCGGCGACAGAGGACTTCTCTCGGAAGGCTCTGTCGGAAAAATACTGGCGTTCATCTACGCCAGAGGGTTTCTGGCCCATGCGGGCAAGGTGTTTGAAGGTCTGAATCCGGTGGCGGTGCTTGCGGAAATTGTCGCCCGGACCGAGCTTTCCCCCGTATTTTCCGACAGCGTGGGAGGAGAATCGGCGCCTCCTCCCACATGGCTTTATCTCCGCGACAGGAAGGAAAACTACGACGTTTCCATGCCTCTGGGAGCAGGCGGCTGCGTCAGCATCCTGACGCAGGATTCGGACCCCGTCTCGGTACTGACGAATCTGAAGAAAACCGCAGAGGATTCCTTTGACGCCGTCATCAACCGGATGAACGAAGGCTATGCCGTATTCTGCGACCATACGGGGCGCGGGGGAAAGAGGCTTCCGTGGAAATCCCGGGTGTCGACCTATGCGGAACTAATGGAGGAAGCATATGGGAATGGCGGAGAGGGATTCTCCGCTTCCTATCAAAAAAAACTAAAGGAGACAGGCGACAGGATCAAAGGGGGGAAGCTCGACTTTATCGAAGGCAGCTTCCTGATGACGGAATACGTCTTTGAGTTTATCGGAGATCTCTCGCCCCGGGTGGTTCTGGGCTTTGTGCCGCCCTATTATCCCAACGTATCCAACCTCCTGCTGGAGGGCCTGACGGAACGGCAGAAAACCCTTGCCGGCAGAATCTGCGATTACAGTGAGAAGCGCTTCGGCCAGAAATATGAGCGGGAATTCTATTATACAGGGATATCGGATTTAAGCTATCTCTCCTTAAAGGAGAGCGGGAAGATCCAGGAGGAGCTTGAGAGGGACATGCCGTTTTACGGCGGCGCATACTCCATCCATCTTGAAGCCATCGAGGCGCTGTCCATGCCATGCATGAATATCGGCCCCTGGGGAAAGGATTTTCATAAGCTGACGGAAAGGGTGTATAAGCGGGACCTCTATGTCGAAACGCCTGCGCTGCTGGACCGGGCGGTCAGGATCATGCTGGGCGGCGCGGATTGAAAAATTCATATGACCATGTTCGATCCATATAGTATAATGATATCATGAGAAAAGAAGATTTTTTTAACGAAGTATATGAGATCGTAAAACAAATTCCCAGAGGAAAGGTCACGACCTACGGAACCATCGCGCGAATCCTGGGACAGCCCCAGCGTCCCCGGATGGTGGGGCAGGCGATGCATTACGCGTCCTTTTTTACGGACGCGCCGTGCCATCGGGTCGTGAACAGTCAGGGACGGATGGCCCCCTGCTGGAGGGAACAGCCGATATTGCTGAAAAAGGAGGGCGTCCGCATCAAGGAAAACGGCTGCGCCGACCTGAAGGCCCACTATTGGGAAGGACCTGTTTTGTAAAAACCTTTTGTAAAGGTCAAAAGGTTTTCAAAAAGTTTTGACGCGTTGCAAAAGCAACAGATATCACTCCGTATTTCATGTAATCTGAATTCATAAAACAGATTCAAATTTAATTCAAGTGAAATCAGGAGGTATAAAATGTCAAACATGTTTTGTTTCCAATGTGAGCAGACTGCAAAAGGCACAGGCTGCGAGGGGTCTCAGGGAGTATGCGGCAAGCAGGCGGATACCGCCGGACTGCAGGACGATCTGATCAGCGCGCTGGTACGGCTGGCTTATGTGGCGGAGTCCGTCGAGGCTACGGCTGAAACCCACAAAATAATGCTTGAAGGACTTTTTACGACGATTACGAACGTCAATTTTGACAACGAAGCGATCCAAAAGCAAATCGCAAAGACCGAAGCTGAAATTTTGAAATTAGCATCCAAAGGCGGGGCGAAAGACTCTGGCAAAGATAATAAATATAATGTAAAGGACTTATGGACCGCCGATGTGGACATCCGCTCCTTAAAGTCCCTGATCCTGTTCGGACTGAAGGGAATGGCCGCGTATGCCTACCACGCCCTTGTGCTTGGCTATACCGACGATGAGGTGAACAATTTCTTTTACAAGGGCCTCCGCATGGTGGGGATGGAAAACGCGGATACCGGGACATTGCTTCCTGTCGTTCTCGAAACCGGTCAGGTAAATCTGAAGTGCATGGCGCTTCTTGATCAGGCCAACACCGAGACTTACGGTACGCCTGTGCCGGTGACTGTGCCGCTGACCATTGAAAAGGGCCCCTTCATCGTAGTGTCCGGACATGACCTCTACGACTTATATCTCCTTCTGGAGCAGACAAAGGATAAGGGGATCAACATCTATACCCACAGCGAAATGCTTCCGGCCCACGGATATCCGAAACTGAAGGCGTATCCGCATCTCAAGGGGAATTTCGGCACGGCGTGGCAGAACCAGCAAAAGGAATTCATCGATATTCCGGGACCGGTCCTGTTTACCACAAACTGTCTGATGCCGATAAAGCAAAGCTACGCCGACAGAGTGTTCACGACGGAAGTCGTCTCCTATCCCGAGCTGGTTCATATCGAGGGGAAAGACGGAAAGAAGGATTTTACTCCTGTCATCGAAAAAGCGCTGGAACTCGGCGGCTACCCTGAAGACAAGAAGATGACGGGAATCAACGGCGGCGAAACCGTTATGACCGGATTTGCCAGAGGTACCGTGCTCTCCGTCGCCGACAAGGTCATCGACGCGGTCAAGTCCGGTGATATCAGCCACTTCTTCCTCGTAGGCGGCTGCGACGGCGCAAAGCCGGGCAGAAACTACTACACTGATTTTGTAAAGCAGAGCCCGAAGGATTCCATCATTCTGACCCTCGCCTGCGGAAAATACAGGTTCAACGATCTGGATCTCGGAACCATAGGCGGGCTTCCCAGAATCATGGATATGGGTCAGTGCAACGACGCATACAGCGCGATCCAGGTTGCGGTCGCTTTGGCGGGCGCCTTCAATTGCGGAGTGAACGACCTTCCGCTGACCCTGGTGCTGTCATGGTATGAGCAGAAAGCCGTATGTATCCTGCTTTCCCTGCTTGCCCTCGGCATTAAAAACATATACCTCGGACCCACTCTTCCAGCCTTCGTTTCACCTAACGTGCTGGACCTCCTGGTCAAGGAGTACCAGATTACGCCGACCTCTACGCCGGAGGAAGATCTGAAGAAGATCCTGGGATAAGTCATTAACGAAAGAATAGATAAAAAGTTTATCGCAGAAAACAAAATTCTGTGATAAACTTTTTTTATGCAACGGAATGGAAATGGCAGAGCCACTTTTCATATAAAGAAACTGGAGGAAGTATAATTAAAGTATGAGAATATATGTGATCAGCGACACCCATGGCAAGATCGACAAGGCTGTGGAAATATATAAAACGCTTCAGGATATCGATTTGATCGTTCACCTTGGGGATCATTGGAATGATGCAAAGAGGATGAAGGAACAGCTCTCCGTTCCGCTGATCGGCGTAAAGGGAAATATGGACGGCTCCTTTGCAAGGGACGGACACCACATCCTGGAGACGGACTTCGGCAGGATCCTTCTCGCTCACGGACACATGGAAAGTGTGAAGCAGGGCCTCGACAATATCATGTATAAAGCGGAAGCCCTGAAGTGCCGCGCCGCCTTTTTCGGGCATACCCATATTCCCCTCTTTATTGAGGCAAACGGCATGTACCTTCTGAACCCCGGCAGCCTTACCCTGCCCACAGGAGGCAGAAAGGGCTCCTATGCCGTGGCCACCGTTACCGAAGAATCGCTGAATGCGGCGATTTTATACGAGGATGTGCAGCAGATCAGAAAAAATGAACCGGGTTCGTCAGGATCGCCGAGAACCCTCCGCAGCATGCTGAACGACAGCGATCGCTTTTAACATCCATTTTATTTTTATGGGAAATAATAGTGAATTTTGTTGAAAAACGTCAGGGAGACGGATATAATTTAATTGTCTGAACTTTTTGTCAGTATGTCGGGCGTTCTTTGTGTTAAAGAAAGTGTGTGATATGTATTTCGGGAGTGTGCGGTTCTTTAAGCATCTGATAGTTTTCGTTGTGTTGCTCCTCATCTTCGGGCTGGCGATTGCAACGGTTTGTCTGACTGTGTTCAATAAGGATTACAAGGAGCAGATTTCGGATATGCGGTCTGTGACTGTTCTCGCCCAGTCGACTCCCGCAGAAGATAAAAATCATGGGGAAAGCCTTTCCATTGAATACCAGGAGCTTTACCCCGACATGTACGCAAAGCTGCCTAAAGCCACCAGAACGGAGCCCAAGACGGTCTATCTCAGCTTTGACGACGGCCCCTCGCCCAGGACCGCCGAGATACTGGATGTTCTGAAACAGGAGGATGTCAAAGCCACGTTCTTCATAATCGGGAGAGAAGGAGAACGGGAAAAGGACCTCATGAAGAGGATCGTAGACGAAGGGCATACCCTCGGTATCCACACCTATTCCCATGTATACACCAGCATTTAT
>DLFX01000400.1:6825-10187 GCA_002482405.1 Firmicutes bacterium UBA7709
GATTTTTACCAGACCTATCAGCTGATCCAGGATACGACCGGCGTAAAGCCTGAGATTTTCCGCTTCCCGGGAGGGAGCCTCAACTCATACAACAGGCAGGATTATCAAGAGATCATTGCCGAGATGACCCGCCGCGGCTTTACCTATTACGACTGGAACGCGTCCAGCGGCGACGCGTCCGCCAAGCCTACGGCAGCTTCCGTCTACAGCAATACNNTCAGCACCGTCCAGTCTTCCGAAAACAAGAATCGGATCATCCTGCTCATGCACGACAGCGTCGGAAAGACCTGTACCGTCGCGGCCTTGCCCCAGATCATCGAGTACTATAAATCTCAGGGTTACAAGTTTGAACGCATTACAAATGACGTGACCCCGATTATTTTTGCTTATGCAGACTATTAAAAATTCTTATTGGAGGTTTATTAAATGGGAGTTAAGAATAATTTTTCCCAGGCTGTTTCAGAACTGATCGGGATATCCAAAAATACCGAGCCTCAGGTCAAAGAGGAAACAGACGTCGAAGAGCGGACCGAAGCAATAGAGGAAGCGGAAGCGGCGGCGGAAGAACCCGCTGAAGAGGTTGCAATGGAGCAGGATATGGCGGCAGAGGAATCTGAAACAGAGGCAGCGGAAGAGCGGGAAGAAGCGGCGCAGACCGTTCAAAACCCTAAGGAAAGAATCATGGCCATGCTGTCGCAGCAGTCGGCACAGCAGCCGGCATCTCCGCAGGGCTACGAGGAGACGGAATTTCAGGATCAGCAGTCGGAAGCGGGACTCACCACCATCGCCAGAGGAACCGTCATCATCGGCGAGATCAACGCGGAAGGCGATGTTGAGCTTTTAGGCAGCGTAAAGGGCAAGATCGCATCCAAGGGCGACATCAGGGCGAACGGAAAGGTGATCGGAGATCTGATCGGAAGGGATATCGAGCTGATCGCCTGTGCGGTACAGGGAAACATCATCGCAAACGGGTTGGTCACCGTCGACGGGGAATCCATCGTGATCGGCGATGTAAAGGGCGAAAATTTCTGTCTGGACGGCAAGATCAAGGGCAATGTGACCGTTGAAAAAGAAGCGAAATTCCAGCCGAAGGCGATCCTGGCCGGAAATGTGACCACGGCTTCCATCGCGATGAGCCAGGGGGCCAAAATACAGGGGGAAGTCAATATCCCGCTGAACGAAAAAGAAACTGACATGTCTTTTGATATTAATTTATAACAATCGCATGGTTTTATTGGAGGGATAAAGAATGGCGACAAAGAACAATTTCTCTAAAGCAGTGCTTGATTTGATGGGCCTTCCGGGGAATGAAAACGCTTCCGGCGCAAAGCAGGATGAACCTGCGGAAACGGGTTTTGAGCAGAGCAGGCGGATTATGGAAACATCGGGTCGCGAGGCCGAGCCGGAGAGAGAGACGGAATTCGACGCCGAAAGGCGGAAGTTCCTTTATAATGCGAAAGCGGCGGCGGCTCCTGAAAATATCGTTCCTATTCAGGAAAGCACTCCGGTTACGGTAATATCTAGAACCATGGCGATCGTCGGGGAGATAACCTCCACCGGAAATATCGATGTTTACGGGGATGTAAAGGGCTCCATTCAAACAGACGGCGATATCAAGGCAACGGGAAAGATCGTCGGGAACATGAAGGGAGGCAGCTTTACTTTGAACGGCTGCACCGTTCAGGGAAATATCACGGCCATGGGAAGCGTGACCGTCGGATCGAATACGGTCATCGTGGGAGATATCATTGCGGACAGCATTAAGCTGAACGGAAAGGTGAAGGGCAACCTTACCGTTTCCAAAATGGCTGAGTTCCTGGAAAATGCGCTGCTCGCGGGGGACGTACAGTCCCAGACCATCTCTATGAGCCAGGGCGCGAAGCTTCACGGTAATGTAAGCGTAGCCCTCGACAGCTCTCAGAGCGAAAAAGAATTCGACTCCATCTTCGGGGTTTAAAGAGAGGTACGACTATGAGTGATGAAAATAAAATAACGAAAGGCAGCGAGCTGGGCGAAAGCTTTTCCGACCTGATGAAAAAGGTTGTGGAAAAAGAGCTTGAAGAAGGAAATACATACACGGAGGACCTGAGCGGCGAGATATCGGAAATCGACGCGCTGCTGGAAGAAGCGGAGCAGAACATGGCGGCGCTGGAAGCGGCCGGAGTTCAAGGGGTGGAATCCGAATTCATCATCAAGTCCGAAGGCGCGGCTGCGGCTAAACCCGTTGAAATGCCGGTCTTTGAATGGAAGGAAGAGGAGAAGCCGGCGGTCGAAAGCTATGAGCCGGTTTCTGAAGTCGGCGTCATTTCACAGAACACAACGATAAACGGCACTGTGAGCAGCAAGGGCCACATCCGAATCGAAGGCGGCGTGATCGGAGATGTTTTCGCTTATGGAGATATCAAGGTGGCGGGCAAAGTCGCCGGGGATATCGAGGGAGGCAACATTGAACTGGATAGCTGTATCGTGGACGGAGACATCAACGCCAGAGGCGACGTCAGCATCGGCAAGGACAGCACCCTGTCCGGCAATATGAACGGACAGCTGATCACCATCGACGGAAAGATCAAAGGCAATATCACGGCGGCAAAAGGAGCCCACATGTCGAGCACTTCCCTGGTGAAAGGATCCATCACAGCTCCGACATTGTCCATGAGCGCCGGAGCCGAGCTCCAGGGTAAGGTGGACGTTTCGAAGGAAGAGATCGAATAAAGCGGACGTTTCGATAGCAGAGGGTAAGGATACAAGTCCTTACCCTTTTTAACAAAATAAAGCTTTTAAAGCCCGATCTCCGGGTAGTATACGCCACCGTGAGAAAGGGAAACATACAGAAACAGAAACGAAAGGAGCGTCTATGGAAAAAAAGGATATCGCCTATATGAATACCACGGTGCTGGCCTTTCTCGGCGATTCGGTCTATGAGACCCGCGTCAGAAAGCATGTGATCGATAAGGGTCAGGTCAATGCGGATCTGCTCCACAAGGCCGCCGTACGCTTCGTCAGGGCCGACGCTCAGGCCTATGCGCTGAAAGCGATGATGGACGAGCTTACGGAAGAAGAGCAGAATCTCGTCAAGCGTGCGCGGAATAAAAAAATATCAACGAAGCCGAAAAATGCCGATCCGGTGATCTACAAATGGGCCACCGCTTTTGAGGCCCTGGTCGGGTTTCTCTATTTATCTGAAGACATTGAACGGATGGAAGACAGGATATCCAGGGCGATCGCCCTTATCGAAGAAAGAAAGCACGAGTGAAGAGACATAAAAAATGCCCATGACAAGGAAAATAACGGAGGTGCAAAGTGAGCAAAGCAGATGAAATATTTATCCAGAGCTGCAGGGACATCATTGAGAACGGGGTATG
>DLFX01000400.1:10218-10357 GCA_002482405.1 Firmicutes bacterium UBA7709
CCCCCGCTCATACGGTAAAAAAGTTTGGAATCATCAACAGATATGATCTCAGAGAAGAGTTCCCCATTCTTACGATCCGGCGCACCTATTGGAAAAGCGCCCTTGACGAGCTGTTGTGGATCTGGCAGAAGAAATCCAA
>DLFX01000400.1:10394-18994 GCA_002482405.1 Firmicutes bacterium UBA7709
GAGCTTACGGATATCAGCTCGCGAAGAAGAGCATATATCCCGAAGGGGAATTCGATCAGGTGGACCGGGTGATTTATGACCTGAAGCACAATCCCGCAAGCCGGCGCATCATGACCAACATCTATAACTTTGAGGACCTCCACGAGATGGGCCTGTATCCTTGCGCGTATTCGATGACCTTCAACGTATCGGGCAATACTCTGAACGCGATCCTGAACCAGAGGTCACAGGATATGCTGGCGGCAAACAACTGGAATGTGGTCCAATATTCGCTTCTGACCCACATGATGGCCAGAGTGGCCGGATTGGAAGCGGGAGAACTGGTTCACGTGATCGCCGACGCCCATCTGTACGACAGGCATGTATCAATTGTAAAGGAGCTGATCACAAGGGAGCCGAAACCTGCCCCCAGGCTGGTCCTCGACGCCTCAGCTACGGATTTCTATTCCTTTACCAAGGACAGCTTTAAGCTGGAGGAATACATGCCTCATGATTTCGAGGAAAAAATTCCAATCGCGATATAAGGGGTTCAGCTTTGCCGCTGCAGCCGGGCGGGCTCATGGCTCTCCATAAAAAAGCCTGAAATACCAGCGATGATCGGCAAGCCGAAGAGCACCACAACTGCCGCGGTCAGTCCGAACAAGTCGCCGATACGCCCGATCAGGATGATAGNNCAAAGCCCATGGTGATCCCCGCCGCTAAAGCCTTGTTGTCGGGGATGGCTTCCTGGGCCGCCACCACCGTGACGGGAAAGCTCGCCAACAGCGCGGCGCCGGCCAGCGCGAGAAAAATCGTGCTCAAAATGCCATCTGTCAGAAAGAAGGCGAAAAATAAAGGCGTCGACAGGATGAGGGAGACGATGATGAGCTGCTTCCTGCCGAGATAATCGGATATAAAACCTCCGATAATCCCGCCGACGGCGCCTGCGAAAAGCATGATCGTAAGAAGGTGGCTCGCCTGGATATTGGACAGGCTTTTATGTTTGAAGTACAGCGGCAATATCGTCAGCAAGCCGGTATAGGCCAGGGAGCGGACTGCGATAACCCCAACGATAGACGCTAGCTGCCGCGCGGATTTTCTGAGGGTATGAAAAACATCGGCGGCTGCCGGAGGCGTGTCCGCCGCCGCCTGGTCTTTCGGTGAGAACAGGAATAACAGGAGCGCCATGATAGCTCCTGGGATAATCGTAACGACGGTGGCCTTTAATCCGAACGCTTCAAACAGAGGGATCAATAAAAGGGGCGCCAGCGCGTAACCGAAATTCCCCAAGGCGGAAAAAACGGAAAGGACAGCCGCTTTCCGATCCATGCCTAACGTGTTGACCATTGAGGAGGCCTGGGGGTGAAAGACCGCGGTGCCGAGCCCGGCTGAAGCCGCGAGGACTACCAGCATCAGATAGCTGTGCACAAGACCTGTCAGGCCCAGCATGACCGCCATCCACAGCGTGCCGACGTAAGCCAGCNNTGCCGATCCAGAAAATAGCCGAAAAACGGCTGGGTAAAGGAGGACGTGATGGAAAAGACGGATACGATGATGGCGGCCTTTGTGGCGGTAAAGCCTTGATAGATCACGACTAAAAACGGCAGCAGCTGCGGCAGATAGTTGCAGTAAAGATCGTTCAGCAAATGTGCGAGGGATATGATTCCTACTTTTGAATATTCTATTTTGTCAGTGTTCATTTGAAGTCTCCATTTATCTATTTCAGTTTATTTCTACTATCTTAAATTTGTTTTTACTTATCTATTTCTATGCTCATTTCCACTATCCGAAAACAAATAAACAGTATATATTATATCTCNNAGAGTCAATAGCAGCATGGCCTGAATATTGACATATGCCCATAATTTCGGTACAATGATGGAAGTAAAGAGACATTGCAAGCAGGAGGATTTCCTCCGGGAAAGGAAGGAGAATCATGAGCGAAGAAATGGCCATCGAGGCGAGAAATAAGGCGGGAAATTATTTTAAAGAGGGCTACAACTGTGCCGAATCAATATTTTTAACATACCGGGAATTGCTGGCGCCGGATTTAGATCCTGCTTTGGTAAGCCTGATGACCGGATTTGGCGGCGGCCTGGGGGAAAGCGGCTGTGTGTGCGGCGCGCTGGCGGGATCGATCACGGCGCTTAACATGATCAAGGGGAGAACAACGAACCAGGAGTCCAGGGCCGAAGCCTATCAGCTGGCCAGGGAGTTTACCGATAAATTTACTGAAAAATATAAGGTGACCTGCTGCCGGGCGTTAAATCCCCATCCATTTGAGACGAGAGAGCACCTGACAAACTGTCTGAAAATAACCGGAAACACGAGCAAGATGCTGGCTGAGTTCCTTGAGGAAAAGGGACTGGTGAAATAGAAAGAAAGCCCGATCAGGGCAGTCTTTCTATTCTGACGCCGACGTCGATTGGCTTTGCATGGTAAAGGCTGGTTGTCACAATGCCGTCTATTCGTATTTGAGCATAGTCTGATATGTTCGTTTCGTTGATTCCGCCGGCAGCCAGGAGGACGACCCCCGGATATTCCGACTTCAGCGTATCGCATGCCGGTTTCAGCTCCTTTAAGGGGATCTTGTCAAACTGGATTCCATCCACCCCGGCCTGACACAACCTAAGGGCGAGTTCGACCGAATCGGCCTCCACGATGACCCGCTTTTCACAGCACTCCGCCTTAATCCGGGGCAGCTCTGCCAGGAAACCGTCGATTCCGCCGATAAAATTCATATGCTGTTTAAATACCAGGATGGTCTCGGATATCCCCAGTCTATGAGGCATTGCGCCTCCTGCCAATATGGATTTTATGGCGAGAGCTTTTGTCCCGGGAAAGCCTTTTCTCGTCGTAAAAATAGGCATGTCCGGATTATACGACTTGACGGTATCCACCATCTTTCTCGTCTTTGTCGCTATCCCTGAACAATGGTCCAGTATGTTCTGGCATACCTTCCAGGCCATGTGCAGATCGGCCGCGGAGCCTTTTCCGGCAATCAACACGTCTCCCGCCTTTACCGCCCGGCCGGAAGGAACGTATTGATCCAAATCGATATGCAGCTGGCTGAAAACCTGCCTAACTTCTTCCGTTCCGCAGACTACGGCGTCCTCTCTTGTAAAATAAGTGATGGAGCCCTGCTGATCGCTGATTCCCAAGGCGATGCCGGTTAAATCGAGATAGGGCACATCCTCCTTTATCAGTCTGCCGATATCTTCATTCGAAAAAAATATCATTGAAATCATCTCCCTTCGTTAGACCCAGAAATTTATTCAGTTCAACATCATCGCTTTTCTTGAACAAGTCCGTTTTATCCCTGACAGCCTTTAATTGGCCGTTGGACATTATGCCGATCCGGTCCGCCATTGTCTGGGCTTCGGTAAAATCATGGGTTACAAATAATATCGTGCACCCGTAGATCTCGTGGATCCCTTTGATCTGCTCGTACATAGCCTGCTTTGTAATGGGGTCCAGTGATGAAAAGGGTTCGTCCATTAAAAGCACCTTCGGCCTGAGGACAAGAGCGCGGGCTAAAGCGGTTCTCTGCCGCTCTCCGCCGCTCAGGGTTCCCGGAAACTGCTCCAGAATATGGCTGATGGACAGAAGGCCGGCTGTTTTTTGGACGATTTCCCGGCGTTCAAGCCTGTTCACCTTCTGCATCTTCAAGCCGTAGCTGATATTTTCAAATGCGGTCATATGCGGGAACAAGCCAAAGTCCTGATAGACAAACCCTATCTGCCGCTGTTCCAAAGGCGTCTCCGTCACGTTCTTTCCTTCGATGCGGATCTCTCCGGCTTTTCCTTTATAAAAGCCCGCGACAGATTCGAGCAGGGCGGTTTTACCTGATCCCGTTTTGCCTAAAATAGCAAACACTTCGTTTCTCCTGATGTCCAGGTTAATATTTTGAAGCCTGAAGCTTCCCAGATTCATGGAGAAATTTTTTACTTCAATGATCGCGTCGCTGCTCATACGGCCACATCCTTCATTCGTGAGATATCGCTCTTCCTTTTTTCCAGGCGGCTCGTTATGAAAAGGGATATAAAAGAAATGGAGAGAATAATGATGGCGGAGGCCATCGCCTCGCCGATGCCGCCTGTAGCCATGTTCAAATAGATGCTTGTGGGCAGGGTTTCGGTCTTCATCCGGGTGGCTCCCACCAGCATCAAGGTAGCGCCGAACTCACCCAGGCCCCGGGACCATACGAGTATGACCGCGCTGATGATGGCATTTCTCGATAAGGGGAGTACGATGGAAAGGAATCTTTTCCATTTTGACGCGCCAAGCAAACCCGCAATATATTCCAGCCGCTCATCGATTTCAAGGAAAGCCGTCTTGATCAGGCGTATGGCGTAGGGAAGATTGACGATGGTCTGGGCGACGATAATCCCGTTCCTGTCAAATATCACTCGAAATCCCATTTCCTTTAAAGCCTTGCCGAAATCCGTGGAAAAAATGATCAGCAGGCCAAGCCCCAGCACCAGATAGGGCATGGACAGGGGCAGCTCGATGATGATCTGGGCCAATTTCCTGAAGGGCGACGCTGATCTTGTCAGGGTATAAGCTGTCGGAATGGACAGAAATAAACAGAGGACGGTGGAAATACTGGCGGTAAACAGGCTCAACCGAATGGAAAACTGTATTTCCTCCGACCTGACAGCCTCGGCGACAGAGGGTACGCCTTTTAAAATAATTGCCAATATCGCCGAAGCGATAAAGGCAACTACGAGGATGCAGATCATTGCACTGAACAGCTCAAATATGTTGAAAGGAATCGGTCTTTTCTTCATGGCATCAGTTTAAGATTTCGTATCCATAGTTGGTCCAGATACTTTTCGCTTCGTCGGAATCTAAAAATTTCAGGAAGGCGTCCCGGGTATCGGGATCGGTATTAAAGGTCAGGCTGGCTGCGGGAATGACTTTGATGTACTTGTCCAGATCAGTTGTTCCTACGGTCTCGATTTTATCCCCGCCTGTGTTTTCCTTCCAGACGATGATGGCGTCGCATTCGCCGAGGGATAACGCGTTTGTCAGCTCAGGCGCCGTAGCGGTTCTTGCGATAACGTCGACCTTATCCAAAATGCCTGCGTCGGACAGCGCCTTGTTTGCCAGCTTTCCGATAGGAGTCGCGTCGGCGTCGCCGAGAACCACCTCAACGCCGTCTTTGGCCAAATCGCTCAACCCGGCAATTCCCAGAGGATTTCCCTTCTGAACGGCAAGGACCGGAATGTGCTTCACCAGATCCTTCTGATCAGACACGTAGTCCTGTATCGGGGCGAGCTCTTCCGCAGAACCGGCGATAAATAAATCCCCTGTCTCTGTAGTTTTGATCTGAGTATGAATTTGAGCCGCGTTTGCGTAGGTCACTTCCATCTCGCATCCGGTTGCGTCTTTGAATGCCTGGGCGATCTCCTCGAAAGGTTTTGTCATTCCGGCTCCGCAGTAGATCTGCAGGGTTTTGCCGCTGAGATCGACGGCATTTTCCGCCGGCGGGTTTTCGGCCGTCTGATCCCCGGATTCAGGAGTGCCGCCGCATCCCGTTATAAGGGACAGCGCTAAAATTAAAATAAGTACTGATGCAAAAAGTCTACTCGGCTTTTTCATTTTAACCTCCAGTTAGTTTAATTTAGATAAGATTAGATTGGTTTAATTTGACTTGATATAGTTAAATTATATTTGATATAGCGGAAAATCGCAACATGAAATATAGACATATGCCCATTACGATGCTAATATGTAAACAGAAAATATAATTTTAAGTGATAAAACGGTATGAAGGAGGGATGAACTATGCGAAAGTATGTATGCAGCGTCTGCGGTTTTGTCTATGACGAGGCGCAAGGATACCCTGAAGGCGGCATTGCTCCCGGCACAAAGTGGGAGGATATACCGAAGGATTGGGTGTGCCCGCTATGCGGCGCAACCAAGGATGACTTCCGGGAGCAGGAAACGGCGGCTCCGGTGGAAAAAGCTCAAGTTTCTTGCGATGAGGAAGACCGGAATTCGATTCGCGAACTGTCCTTTAAAGAGCTGAGCGCGCTGTGCTCAAACCTTTCAAAGGGCTGCGAAAAGCAATATCGAAGCGAAGAAGCGGGGCTGTTTCTTCAGCTCGCGGAATATTACGACAGCAAGAGCGCCGCAGGCTCCGAGGCGCGGATTTCCGACCTGGCAGCTCTGATAGAGGTGGATTTGAACTCCGGATATGAGAATGCCAACCGTCACGCGGCGGCCGCTTCTGACCGGGGCGCGTTAAGAGCGTTGACATGGAGCGAAAAGGTTACCCGGATTCTGTCCTCTCTTTTGAATCGATATGAAAAACAGGGGGACGCCTTATTAGAGAATACGAATGTTTACGTTTGCGAGATATGCGGATTTGTGTACATAGGAGATGAGGCTCCTGAAATCTGTCCCGTATGCAAGGTTCCGAATCTTAAGATAGTACAGATTCAAAGGAGGTAATACAATGCATGCAGTTCGAAACATCAGATTATGTACAAAGGATTGTCTCTGCTTATATGTCTGTCCTACCGGGGCGACGGATACGGAGACCGGACAGATTGATGCGTCCAAATGTCTGAGCGGGTGCCGTGCATGCGCGGACGCCTGTCCATCCCACGCGATATCATTGATTCCGGAAGGATTTCCGCCGCAGCAGGAAAAGGCTGCTTCCACAATAAGCGCCCTTCTGTCTTTAGCGGGAAGCAAGACCGAACAGGAAAAGACCGCTATGAAGATAGCGGAAACCGCGGAGAACCCCGTTTTGCGTCAACTGGCGAAAGCCTTCGGGAAATCGAACCGCTTAATGGCGGAGGATCTGCTGCGGGAGTCGGGATACATGCTCCCTCAGAGCCAAAATGTAAGCGAGCTTTTAGAAGCTCTGCTGAGGGAAGAGCAGCCTGACGATTTTCCGGGATCAACGGTAAAGCGATTGATAGAATTGGTCAATTCAAACAGAGAGGAACAGAACCCCAAAATCAAGGAGGGAACCAAAATGGAAAAATATCCCTGCAGCGTTTGCGGTTACATACACCAGGGGCCTTTACCGGAAGACTTCAAATGTCCGGTTTGCAAGCAGCCGGCCTCTGCCTTTGAAAAGGTAGAAGAGAAGACGGCTTCCGGCAATCAATACGCAGGAACAAAGACAGAGAAAAACCTGATGGAAGCATTTTCAGGCGAAAGCCAGGCCAGAAACAAATACACCTATTTTGCCCATATCGCGGCAAGAGAGGGCTATGACCAAATCTCGGAACTATTCTTAAAGACAGCCAGAAACGAGCAGGAGCATGCGAGACTCTGGTATGAGGAGCTGGGCAACCTTGGCGAAACGGCTGAAAATCTCCTGCACGCAGCAGAGGGCGAGAACTACGAATGGACGGATATGTACGACCGGTTCGCAAAGGATGCCGAGGCGGAAGGGTTTACGGAGCTTGCGGAAAGATTCCACAGAGTGGCAGCCATTGAGAAATCCCATGAAGAGCGCTATCGTGCATTGCTTAAGAACGTTGAAATGCAGCATGTCTTTGAGAAAAGCGAAGAGACGATGTGGGAATGCCGCGTCTGCGGCCATCTGGTAATGGGTAAGAAAGCTCCCGAGGTATGTCCTGTTTGCAAGTATTCCCAGAGTTATTTTGAGGTGAGAAAAGAAAACTATTAGGAACATTTGACCAGGAGCATTTGACGTGCAAAAAGCCTTCTGACCATCAAGGCCAAAAGGCTTTTTACATGTATGAAAGAGAGTCTATTGTTCTTCTATTTTTTCGACGATATCCTTCAGATAATCGCCTTCAAAGGATTCAACCATGCCTTTGTCGCATAACTCTGCAAGAGAGGGGTTTAAGGGCAGCTTCGCCACCGTTTCGATCCTGTGCTTTTCAGCCGTCTCTTTGATATGGCTTTCACCGAATATGGCGATGTGACTATGGCAGTCAGGACATTCCAGATAGGACATATTCTCAACGATTCCGATGACCGGAATATTCATCATCTCCGCCATCTTAACAGCCTTTGAGACGATCATGGAAACCAGCTCCTGGGGTGACGTTACGATGACGATACCGTCCACGGGAAGGGACTGGAATACGGTGAGCGGGACGTCCCCCGTTCCGGGAGGCATGTCGATGAACATGTAATCGATGTCCTCCCATATCACATCTGTCCAGAACTGCTTCACCATTCCTGAAATGATCGGTCCCCGCCAGATGACAGGATCGGTGTCGTTTTCCAGAATCAGATTTACCGACATAATATCGATTCCGGTCTTCGTTCTTACGGGAATGATCCCCAGCTCATCGGCGTAAGCTTTCTCTCTGATCCCGAATTCCTTCGGAACCGACGGGCCGGTGACGTCCGCGTCCAGAATTGCCGTTCGATAACCCTTTCTATTCATTGAAACCGCAAGCATGGAAGTTACTAAGGATTTGCCGACGCCTCCCTTTCCACTGACCACGGCGATCACTTTTTTGATATTGCTGCACTCGTGGGGGCTTTCCTGCAGGCTTTTCGGCTGAGCTTCCCTTTCCGCGCAAGCTTCACTGCAGGCGCCGCAGTCTTTGTTACAATTCTCACTCATTTTAGTTCTCCTTTAACATTCTGTCCGGCGCTTTAGCGCCGTTGACAGAATT
>DLFX01000272.1:0-523 GCA_002482405.1 Firmicutes bacterium UBA7709
TCGCTGGCAAAATCGCCGGAGCCATCGGCGGAACAGAAAATGCACCCGCCGGTTCCCTTTGTGCCGTCTCTGTTGGGGCAGGTAAAGCCCGCGTCAAGGGAGAGCTTGATTACCTTGCAGCCGAACCGGTCCTTTAAATAACTGCCTATGGAATTGAAATATTGATCACTCATTANNATAATGAATCCTATGATTAATGTGCGGCTTCGCCGCATACGGCGTTGCCGTAAGGTGGATTCAATATATTTTGCTCGGCGTTGCTCGCAAAATATAATATCCATTATTATTTTACCATAATCTTTAAATCAGAGGTAGTATGACACCCATGAAAAAGGAAAAAGATAAGAATTGTATCTCAGAAGGTTTGGAAAGCTCCGTTCAGAAGAATCAGTTCATCAGCATGGATGATATGAACGAGGTCCGAAAAACAAAGCCGGCCATTCTGCTTCACAGCTGCTGCGGCCCGTGCAGCACCGCCGTGGTGGAGAGGCTGAAAGGACGGTTTGAGATCACGATATTCTTT
>DLFX01000272.1:538-15259 GCA_002482405.1 Firmicutes bacterium UBA7709
AGAACCGCCCAGATCGAGTTTATCGATCAATACAATAACAGGATCGATTCCATGGACCGCATCGCATATCTGGAGGGCCCCTACGAACCGGAGGTGTTCTATGAGGCGGCAAAGGGACTGGAGCAGGAGCCGGAGGGCGGAAAGAGGTGTGCATCATGCTTTCAGCTGAGGTTGGAAAAGACGGCTGAGACAGCAAGCATGTCGGGCTTTGACACCTTCGGGACGACGCTTACGGTAAGCCCACACAAAAACTTCGAACTGATTTACAAGCTGGGCATGCAGCTGGGAATGCGGTACGGTCTGACTTTTTTAGGAGAGGACTTCAAGAAACAGGGCGGCTACCAGAGATCCATCGAGCTGTCAAAGGAATATCATCTTTACCGTCAGCGCTTTTGCGGCTGCTGCTTTTCCGATACAACAACTTAAATAAAATATACTGGAGGAAAGAAATATGACAAAAGGTTTACTGATTCCGGACGGCTATACGCCTGTCATCGATTTTATGGAGAGCCAGAGGGCGATCAAGAAGATAAAGGACTATTTTCAGCAGGAGCTGGCCTACGGCCTCAATCTGAGAAGAGTCTCGGCGCCGCTGTTCGTGGCTCCGGAGAGCGGCCTCAACGACAATCTGAACGGGGTAGAACGGACGGTGTCCTTTACTTTAAAAGGGATCGACGAGAAGCCCGTGGAGATCGTGCAATCCCTGGCGAAGTGGAAGAGAATGGCTCTCGGCAAGTATCAGATAGAGCCGGGCAGAGGCATCTATACGGATATGAACGCCATCAGGAGGGACGAGGACCTCGATAACCTGCATTCCGTCTATGTGGATCAGTGGGATTGGGAAAAATCCATCCATAAATCCCAGCGGACTGAGGAGTACCTCAGGAAAACCGTCGTCACCATCTATAATTGCATTAAAAATCTGGGGGATTATGTGAACCGGATCTACCGGAATCTGCGGACAGATCTGCCCAATGAGATCTTTTTTATTACGACACAGGAGCTTGAGGACCGGTATCCCGAGCTGACTCCGAGACAGAGGGAGGACGCCATCGCAGAAGAAAAACGGGCCGTATTCATCATGAAAATCGGCGGGCAGCTGAAATCAGGCGTCAAGCACGACGGCAGAGCGCCCGACTACGACGACTGGGAACTGAACGGCGACATCGTGCTGTGGAACGACATCCTGGGCATCGCCTATGAGATCTCCTCCATGGGAATTCGCGTCGACGAGGATTCCATGGTAAAACAGCTGGAGCTGGCCGGTGCGACGGACCGCATGGAGCTGCCGTTTCACAAGGCCATCATCAATAAGGAACTGCCCTATAGCATAGGCGGTGGAATCGGCCAATCCAGGCTTTGCATGTTCTTCCTGAGAAAAGCCCATATCGGCGAGGTGCAGGTTTCCGTCTGGCCTGAAGATATGATCGAAGAGTGCAAGGCTAACAATATTTTCTTGTTATAATAGGAAAGCGATGAAATACGTCAATGTAGTGATCGATAATAACACGGATCACACGGATAATCTTTATACTTATCTTTGTGAGGATGACAGCGTCAAGGCAGGCGACAAGGTATTCGTTCCCTTTGCAAGGGGAAACCGCATCAGGGACGCCTATGTGTTTCAGGTGGCGGACCGGCTTTCGGAAGAGGTCAAGGGCCTCAAAACCCTAGCGGGGATCGATCCTGATATTTCCCTGAGCCAGGAAGCGGTTGCCACGTGCGTTTGGATGAAACGGCAGTATCTGTGCCGGTATATCGACGCCATCAAATGCTTTACCCCTGCGGGGACGCCGTCGAAGAGGGGTAAGGTCAGGACGCCCTACAAGGAAGCCGGGGTGGAAAAAACCGAGGCGATGCTTCTGACGGACGAACAGCGGAAAGCTGTTGAGACGGTCCTGCCGTGCCTGGGGAGCCGCGCCCATGAGGTTTTCCTCATTCACGGCGTGACCAGCAGCGGCAAGACGGAGATCTACATGCAGGTTATCGACGACTGCATCAACAGGGGGAGGACCGCTATCATGCTGGTGCCGGAAATCTCTCTGACTCCTCAGACCATCGAGCGCTTTATGGGCAGGTTCGGCCCGGAGAAAATCGCCGTCCTTCACAGCAAGCTTTCCATGGGGGAGCGGTATGACGAATGGATGCGGATCAAAAAAGGCGAAGTAAAGATCGTCATCGGCGCCAGGTCCGCGGTATTTGCGCCCCTTTCCGACATCGGCGTCATCGTCCTTGACGAAGAGCACGAGTCGACCTATAAATCGGATATGAGTCCCAAGTACGACGCCATCGAGGTTGCCATCAAAAGGGCGAAAAAAAATCGGGCCGTCGTGCTTCTTGGGAGCGCGACGCCGTCGCTGGCTTCCGCATATAAGGCGGAAACGGGGGAATACAAAAAAATCGCCCTCACGGAGCGATTTAACAAAACTCCTCTTCCTTCCGTTGAGATCATCGACATGAGGGAGGAGCTTAAAAATGGAAATAAATCGATTTTCAGCGTTGCGCTCTATCGGGAGATAGAGGAAAACCTGGGAAAGAAACGCCAGGTGATTCTCTTCTTAAACAGGCGGGGATATTCCACCTTTGTGTCCTGCAGGTCCTGCGGCTACGTGATGAGGTGCCGGGAATGCGGAATTTCCCTTACATACCACAAGTCGAAAAACGAGGCGATCTGCCATTTCTGCGGCAGCAGAGAAAAGGTCCCGACGATCTGCCCGGTCTGCGGAGGCAAATACATCAAGCACTTCGGCACCGGTACGGAGAAGGTGGAAGAGCTGACGAGGGAAATCTTTCCCGAATATACGGTAGACCGGCTGGATCTGGATACGACGACGAAAAAAGGCAGCATAGACAAGATTCTGAACTCTTTCAGAAAGGGTAAGACGGATATCCTCATCGGTACGCAGCTGGTGGCAAAGGGCCTGGATTTTTCCAACGTCGGCCTGGTGGGCATCGTTTCAGCGGATATCTCACTGAACGTTCCCGATTTTCGCTCCGCCGAGCGGACATTTCAACTGATCACTCAGGCGGCGGGCAGGGCGGGCAGAGGCGATTCTACCGGCAGGGTGCTGATCCAGTCCTATAATCCGGAGCATTACTCCATCGTTGCCGCCGCAGAGCACGACTACGAAGCCTTTTACCGGGCGGAAACGGAAATCAGAAAGCAGATCGGCTATCCGCCATTCAGCGACTTGATCCAGGTCGTCCTGTCCTCAGAAGATGAACAGGAGGCTTACGAGATTTGCCGGCAGGTGGCGGAGGATTTTATCCGAGGAGCGGGAAAGAGCGAGGAGCGCTATGTCTTGGGGCCTCAGGCGGCGCCGATGAACAAGGTCAAAGGCTTGTACCGCTTTCAGCTGCTGATCAAATGCTTCCCCGGCAAAAGAAAGGAATACTCCCGGATTTTAAATGAAATAAAAATGGGAATAAATACCGATAGGAATGCGAAATATCTCATTTCCGTCGATATTAATCCATATAGTTTTTTATAATGCGGAAACGTGTAAAAATACCGGCAGCGGAAGTCTGCAAATCAAAGCGAGGAGAAAATTAAATGGCTTTAAGAAATATTGTTTATGAAGGAGACGACATTTTAAAGAAGAGAGCGAGAGAGGTAACGGAGGTTAACGACCATATCCGCATGATCCTGGACGACATGCTGGAGACTATGAGAGCGTATAACGGAGCCGGGATCGCAGCTCCCCAGGTGGGTATCCTGAAGAGGATGTTTATCGCCGACGTCGGAGGTGAGATCATCGAGCTCATCAACCCGGAAATTCTTGAAACGAGCGGCCTCAAGGAGGAAGATGAAGGCTGCCTGAGCGTTCCGGGAATGATCGGAACGGTGAAGAGGCCGGAATACATCAAGATGAGAGGGCTGGACAGGGAAGGGAAAGAAGTCGTCTATGAAGGAACGGGATTTCTTCCCGTGGTGCTCAGCCATGAATATGACCACCTGGATGGGATATTATACACAGATAAGGCCACTAATCTGAGGGAAGCAGACCGGGAGGAAACCGGCGGCAGAGACGAGGACAGGTAAAGATATGAAGATCGTTTACATGGGAACGCCGGAATTTGCCGTTCCAGCCCTTGAAAAAATGTGTGAAAACGGCTACCGGGCAGAACTGGTGGTAACCCAGCCGGACAAGGCCAGGGACCGGGGAAAGAAGATACAGTTTCCTCCCGTCAAGGAGAAAGCCCTCGCCCTTGGTATCGAGGTGATCCAACCCGAAAGCATCAGGGGGAATGAAGTATTTCTCGCCCGGATAAAGGAGATCGCCCCCGACCTCATCGTGGTGGCCGCCTATGGGAAGTTATTGCCTGTAGAGCTGCTTAAGCTTCCCAGGCTGGGCTGTGTCAACATCCACGCGTCGCTGCTTCCGAAATTTCGCGGCGCGGCTCCGATTCACAGGAGCATCATCGCAGGAGAGAAAAACACAGGGGTCACCCTGATGTATATGGAAGAAGGGCTGGATACAGGGGACATGATCGCGTCCCGGTCTACGGAAATCGGAAAAAAGACCACTGCCGAGCTTCATGACGAGTTGGCGGCGATGGGGGCGGACCTGCTGGTCGAGACACTCCCTCTGATCGAGAAGGGGACCTGCAGTCGGACAAAGCAGGACGAGAGCAAGGCGACCTACGCGCCGATGATTTTCAAAAAGGATGGCCTAGTGGATTTCAGCAGAACCCCGGAGGAGATCGAGCGGCTCATCAGGGGCCTTAACTCCTGGCCGGGAGCCTACACGACCTATCGCGGGGAGCCCATGAAGCTCTGGACTGCCGAGGCGGTGGATGAAACCGCAGACAAGCCGGACGGAACCATCATGGAAGTTTCAAGCCGGGGAATTAAAGTGGCGGCGGGGGGACGCACGCTTCTTTTGAAAAAAATTCAGATGCCCGGCAAAAAAGCCATGGATGTTTTCGAATTCTTAAAAGGGAATAAAATTACGGCCGGAGAGGTCTTAGGCTCGGATAAATAGAGCCGCACAGCAAGCAAGGAGGAGATTAATTAATGTACTTTGGCATGTTTGATCCGACAATTATCATTTTAATACCTGCGATGATCTTTACCTTTTATGCTCAAAGCAAGGTAAATTCAGCATACAACCGGTATGCGGCGGTACGGAACCGAAAAGGGATCACCGGAGCTCAGGCGGCCAGGAGGATCCTCGACAGCAACGGGCTTCAGGATGTTCCCATCGAAGTCATAAACCGCAGGCTGGGGGACCACTACGATCCGAGAAAGAGGGTCATGAGGCTTTCGCCGAAGGTCTACAACGACCCATCCATCGCGTCCATCAGCATCGCCGCCCATGAATCGGGACATGCGATTCAGCACGCGAGGGGTTACGCGCCTCTTGGGTTCCGGAATGTGCTGGCGCCGCTGGCATCCTTTGCTTCCGGCCTGGCGTGGCCGATCCTGATCGTCGGGCTGATGATCATCGGGGCGGGAAACGCCTTTCAGGGAAATATAATCTTTAATATCGGCATACTTTGTTACGCAGCAGCAGTTTTATTTCAGGCGGTCACCCTGCCGGTGGAATACGACGCCAGCAGCAGAGCGATCAAGCAGATGAACGAATTAGGTCTCATTTATGCGGAAGAGACCGTGGACGCCAAAAAAGTCCTGTCCGCTGCGGCGCTGACATATGTCGCCGCGCTGGCCGCGTCCATCCTGACTCTTCTGAGAATTTTAGCGCTGAGGGGGCGTGAATAAAATGGATAAAAACAGAAGAACAGCTTACTTAACACTTATGGATGTAGAATCAAAACAAGCCTATTCCAACATCGCTCTGAACCACCGGATCGCCAGCATCAGGCCTGAGTCCCCCGCCTTGGTACGGGAGATGGTCTATGGCGTTTTGGAAAACAAGCTCTATCTGGACTATATCATCGATCAATTTATAAAAAATCGGGCGTCTAAGCTGAAAAACAGCGATCTGACGGTCTTAAGGCTGGGCATTTACCAGCTGAAATTTCTGGAGAGCGTACCGGATTATGCCGCGGTGAGCGAAAGCGTCGATCTGGCCAAGAGATACTGTCATGGCAAGGAAGGCTTCATCAACGGCGTGCTGAGAAGCTTTCTGAGAGCGGACAAGGAAGTCGAGCTGCCTGACCGCTCAGAGGACCAGGTGCGGTATCTGTCTATAAAATATTCCTATGAACCGTGGATCATAGAGCTGTGGCTTGAGGAGTACGCCCCCGATTTTGTGGAGGAACTGTTGGCCGCGGGAAATGAAACTCCTCATCTGGTCATCCGGGTGAATTCCCTGAAAACCTCGAAGGAGGATTTGAAGAGAAGGATCATTGCCAAGGACTTCCACGCGGAGGACGGCTCTCTCTGCAAGGAGGCGCTTCACGTGGAAGGGAGGGGCCTTCTCGACGGAAAGCTGTTTAAAAGCGGTATGTTTTCCGTTCAGGATGAAAGCTCCATTCTGGCAGTGAACATGCTGGATCCCCATCCCTTTGAAACCGTCATGGACGTCTGTGCCGCGCCCGGCGGAAAGTCCCTGGCCATCGCGGAAAAGATGATGAATAAAGGAACGGTGATCTCCTGGGATATTTACAAGAGAAAGCTGGCCATAATCGACAGGGAAGCGGAAAGGCTGGGAATTTCCATCGTCGAAACGAGAACGTGGGACGCGACCCGCGTCGATTCCTCCATGATAGAAAAAGCGGACCGGGTCCTTGTGGACGCGCCCTGCTCCGGGTTGGGCGTCGTAAGGAGAAAGCCGGAGATCAAATATAAGAAGAGGAGCGCTGAAATCGACAGCCTGCCGCGAAAGCAGCTGGCGATCCTGTCGGCATCCTCAAAATACGTGAAACCGGGCGGGACTCTGGTATATAGCACCTGCACCATTTCGCCCTATGAAAACCAGATGGTCGTCAAGGACTTCCTGAAGAGAAATCCGAACTTCAGCAAAGAGGAGGAGCTGCAGCTCCTGCCCAATGTCAACGGGACGGACGGATTCTTTATCTGTAAAATGAAGAAGGACGACTGGCTGGAAAGCATTTGATGAGNNTGACCGCCGCTTCCGCCCGAATCGGGTGGAAGTGCGCGGTCAGCGCGGCATATTTTTGACATGGTACGCATTTTTTGATACAATAAATCGGTTAACATTAAAATTGAGGAATTTTTATGACTCAGATTGGATTTAAAACGGATAGAGGAAGAAAGAGAGGCAGGAATGAGGACTCTCTCTTTGTCATGCCCCGGGAAAATATCTATATCGTCGCAGACGGCGTCGGGGGACAGAATTCCGGAGAGCTGGCCAGCTCCATGGCGGTGAAAACCATTGCGGAATACATAAAGGAAAAGCCCTTGCAGAACGTTGAGGATGAAGAGGCGCTGAAGGACTATTTTTTGGATTGTATGAAGCACGCCAATCAGATCATCTATCGGACCGCACGGCTTTCCCGGGAAAATGCCGGCATGGCGACAACCGCCGTGGTGCTCTATCTCGCCGGCGGAAACGCGTATATCATCAATGTAGGAGACAGCAGAGCCTATATTTGCAGGGATGGTCGGATCAGTCAGATCACGGAAGACCACACCTATGTGAACGAATTGGTAAAGGGCGGCTCTATTACGAAGGAAGAGGCGGTGCTCCATCCGCAGAAGAACATGATTACAAGGGCTTTGGGAGCGGAAGAGAAAATCCTTCCGGATTTTTATCGCCTGAAAACATTGAAAGACGACATCCTGATCCTCTGCACTGACGGCCTTTACGGAGAGGTGTCCGAGGAAGAGATCTGCGGCATGGCTGCCGCGTCAAATTCCATGAACGCGCTGAGCAAAAATCTTGTTCAGCGGGCGAACCGGAATGGTGGAAACGATAATATCACAGTGATTTGTTTAAAAATATTACAGGAGGACTAACACATGAGCAGTAGAATACTTGCCGGCAGGTATGAGTTACTCGAGAAAATTGGCGACGGCGGTATGGCGGTGGTATATAAGGCAAGAGACCGGTTGCTCAACCGGTTTGTCGCGATAAAAATATTAAAACCTGAATTTACGAAGGATCTGAAGTTCATTGAGAACTTTCGCAGAGAATCCCAGGCTGCCGCAAGTCTTTCCCATTCCAATATCGTAAATATTTACGACGTCGGGAAGGAAGGGAACATCCATTATATCGTTATGGAGTTGATCGAAGGCCAGGTATTGAGCGATATCATCAAAAATGAAGGGCCCATGGAGTTTCGCAGGGCGGTTAACATCGTCAAGCAGATTGCATTGGCTCTCGGTTTTGCGCACAAAAATCACATCATACATAGAGATGTCAAACCCCACAATATTCTTATTACCCAGGAGGGGACCGCAAAGATCACCGATTTCGGCATCGCAAAAGCTGTCAACGCCGGAACAATCGTGGGAAACACGGGAACCATCATGGGCTCCGTTCACTATTTCTCACCGGAGCAGGCCAGAGGCGGGTATGTGGATGAAAAATCAGATATCTATTCCCTCGGTATCGTTCTTTATGAACTGGTGACCGGCAAAGTACCCTTTGACGCGGACAATCCGGTGGCTGTGGCTCTGATGCACATGAATGATGAGATCGTGCCTCCGTCCCGTCTGGTGCCGGGAGTTCCCTCTGCGCTGGAGGATATCATTCTGAAGGCTACGAATAAATATCAGGTCAATCGCTTCAAATCGGCAAACGAGATGTACGATGCGCTGAACGGTATGGATTTTGAAAAAACAAGGGCATTATCCGGTTTTGACCGTCACTCGAACGGAATGGATGCCACTATTGTAATGAATGCAGTCAACGGCCCTTCGCCGTCAGCTTACGGAGGAGAAAAAGGGGATAATGGGGGAGATATGAGAAAAAACGACAAGAAGGACGGAAAAACCAAGAGAAAGGTCAAGATAAACAAGGTCAAGGTTGCGGCCATCATACTGGCCCTGGTCTGCGCGATCCCGGTGAGCCAGCTGATACTTTCGGCTTTCGACCATTTTGGAGCGGCAAAAGAGATCGCCGTGCCCAACCTGCTCGGCAAGACGGTGGAAGAGGCCACCAGCGAACTGAAGGGACTTAACCTGAAGCTCGAAGTGGAAGATCAGATTTCCAGTTCCGAATACGAGAAAGGGGAAATCGTATCTCAGGATCCAAATGCGGAAATGACGGTAAAAGAGGGATATACCGTCACTGTAAATGTAAGCAAGGGCAAAGCGAAAGAGGGAACCGTACCCAACGTCGTAAACAAAACCCAAAAGGACGCGAAATTTGTTCTGGAGAGCTATGGATATGAGCTAGGCAGGGTCGATCTGGAAAACAGCGATATGCCGAAGGATGTGGTCATCAGGCAGGATCCGGCGGACGGCACGGAAGCGGCGGCAGGGACAAAGGTCAATATCGTCGTGAGCCTTGGCCGCGCTGTGGAACAGGTTTCGATGCCCAATATCATGGGAAAGGATGTCTCTTCCGCCAGAAGCGAACTGGAAAAGGCAGGACTGAGCATCGCCTCCGTGGGTTATGATATGAGCACGGCCTATGATATCAATACGGTGATGTGGCAGCAGTACGAACCCGGAACCATGGTCGACAAGGGCACCGGCGTGAACATAAAGATCAGCACGGGGGACCAGCCTCCGGCGAGCTCCAGGTCCATTGCGATGGAGATCAGCTATGATCAGGCGAAAAATCCGGTGTTCTATCTCACGGTCATCATTTCCGATGAGTCCGGAGTGAGGAGTATCTTCAATAAAGTGCAGAGGTTCAAGGAGGACGGCTCGGAAATTCTTTCCCTCACCGGCGACGGTGTTGGAACGGTTCAGGTTTTATATGACAATGATGTCGCATACGAGGCGAATGTGAATTTTAACACCGGAGAGATCAATTGATGAAAGGGATCATCATAAAGGGGATCGCGGGCTTTTACTACGTGAAGACGGAAGAAAAGGTCTACCAGTGCAAAGCACGGGGAATTTTTAAAAAAGACGGCGTTACGCCTTACGTCGGCGACGAGGTAATCATCGAAACCCTCGATGAGGATGAGGCGGTGGTCAATGAAATCCTTCCCAGAAAGAATTTTTTCATTCGTCCGCCCATCGCCAACGTCGACTGCTTCATCATCGTCACGGCGGCGGCCAGGCCCGATCCCAATCCCGACATCATCGATAAGTTTCTCGTAATGGCGGAAAAGAGCCATACGGATATCATCATATGCGTCAATAAGATCGATCTGGTCTCACTGGTCTCAGGGGAAAAGAGAGAAGGGATCGAGGCGATCTACCGGGATATCTACCCTCTTGTCAGCGTCTGCGGCAAGACAGGCCAGTCGATCCGGGAGCTGTCCGATCTGATGAAAGGCCGGAAATGCGCGCTGGCGGGACCCTCGGGCGCCGGAAAATCGACGCTGCTGAACAGGCTTCAAAGTCGGTATACGGTAGAGACGGGAGACATCAGCGAGAAAACGAAGCGGGGAAAGCATACCACCAGACACGTGGAATTGTTTGAGACAGATTCCGGCGGGATGCTCTTCGATACGCCGGGATTTACTTCATTTGATATCCTGGATGCGGAAGAGGACGAGCTGCAGTATCTCTATCCGGAGATATCCGCCCTCGTCGGCGGCTGCAGATATGACAACTGCCGCCATATCAAGGAGCCGGACTGTTGTATCCGCGAGGCGGTGCTCCAGGGAAAGATCCACGAATCCCGGTACCGTTCCTACGTCAATCAGTACAAAGAAATACAGGAAAGAAGAAAATATTGAAAAGGAGATCCCATGAACCGATTAGCGCCATCGCTTTTATCCGCAGATTTTTCCAGACTTGGAGAGCAGGTCGCTCAGATTGAAAAGGCCGGGGCTCAGATCATCCACGTCGACGTAATGGACGGTCATTTCGTCCCGAATATCAGCTTTGGCGCCGTGGTGATGAAAAGCCTTCTCGGAAAGACCAGGCTTCCTTTTGACGTTCATTTGATGATCGAAAACCCCGATCAGTATATCGAAGATTTTGCGACGGACAACACGGAGATCATCACGGTTCATCAGGAGACGTGCCCGCATCTTCACAGGACCGTGCAGCATATCAAATCCCTGGGGATCAGGGCGGGAGTTTCCCTGAATCCCGCTACGCCCGTTTCGGTTCTCGATGCGATCCTCGAGGACATCGACGTGGTGCTCGTCATGTCGGTGGATCCCGGTTTCGGCGGGCAGAAGCTCATCCCTTCCGCTCTGGATAAGGTCAGGGCGCTGAAGGAGTTGAAGGAAAAGAGGAACCCTGGGCTTGAGATATCCATCGACGGCGGCGTCAACCTGGAGAACGTGAAAGAGGTCACCAACGCAGGGGTTTCCCTGGTGGTTGCCGGATCGTCCGTATTCGGGGCGCCGGATATTGGAGAACGTGTAAACGAGTTTCTGGCCTTGATGAAGTAATCAAAATGAAATAAAGAATGAAGAAAAGAAATGTTTCAATTTCCATTTTTGAGGTACTTTAATTCTATGAAAAGTATCGGCCCTGATCAGGGCTGGCATGGAAATTGGGACATTCTGTATTTTTTGTGGAATGTGTCAAATTTGTGAGGAATTTGTGAGGAGGAGGATGTAAACTCAAATATTAAATACCCTACACTGCAAGTAATATGGCAGGCTATAGAAAAATGATTAAAAGGAGGAAGGNNAGACTTATTCAAAACCAATTGCATTTGTACTGACATTGCTTTTAGTGTTTTCCGTGTTCGCCCCCATACCTTATGTGTATGCGGACGACGGCAGAGATTCTACTAATAAATTGATGGATTTAGATGTGACGGTCTTGCAGGATGGAAAGATAATGTCAGAGACTGATCCCATCGACAGCACCAAGGACATCAACGTAGGAGTCTCTTTCCGGGTGCCGGTAAGGGGCGATTACGTGGTGGGCAATGATGTAAATATCGTCACTGAAGCCGATACGGTTTGGAAAGGGGATGTAGCGTATCTCGAATTGAGCAACGCTTTTAAAACCGTTCCGAGCGGAACTTATGATCTGAATTATAAGGATCCGAGTACCCATCAAAATCTTTTGGTCGGTACCGCGCAGTTTATCCCATCAGGAGGTGCGGTGTGGGCTAAAATCGAATTTAAGGGTGCCGACGAAGTATTTGATGGACTGTCACATGGCGACGTAGCTCAGACCCATATCATAATGTAAGCTGTATCCTCAGCGCCAATTTCAGCTTCAAGGAAGACCTTGGGGAAGAAACAGGGGGCAGCACACAAGTGAAAATTCTAGACAAGAATTACACCGTGGTCACCCCTGGGCCTGAAACCAACTATACGGTGACTAAAGCCGGAACGGCGGATTTGTCCAAACAGGAAATTGCATGGACGGTTACCGTATCCGGGATACGAGGCGGCAAGGCCCTTGATCTCACAGGGTATCAGTTCAGCGACGATCTTCGCGCTGTAGGGGAATACGTAGAAGAGTCCTTTGCGGTGAACGGGAACTCCAGAACCCCCGCAACCGAAGGCGGCATTCTGACATATACCTTTGGTGCAGACGATGCAGATGATGCAACCACTCCTCAAGCGGTCGTGAGCTTTAAGACGAAAATAAGTGACGCCGATTATTTCACGGCCCAAAAGAAGACGGTGACAAATGCGGCGCAGCTTATGACAGGCGGCGGAGTCGTGAAAACCGGTACAGGGACAGCCGTAGTTGCGCCCAAGTGGATTGAAAAGGAAGGTACCCCTGGAAATGAAGCGGGCAGCGGAGGAATTTATAATCCTAAGGACCGCACCATCACATGGACCATCACCGCCAATCAAAACAAAGCAAATCTTAAAAATGTCGTGATTACCGACGTGATGCAGAATGGCCTGACAGTGTCCTCGGCGGCCTGGCAGCTTTGGTACGAGACCCCATCCGGACACTGGGGTGACCCGACGCCCATCGATCCGGCTCAGGTAACGGATGGCAGATTTGTAATCGGCGATATAAACAACCAGATTCTGCTGACGATTGTTTCTAAGGTAAAAGATTCGGACTATCAGGCGGGGGTCACCCAATATCCTAATACCGCCAGCATTACATGGGAAGGATTATCGGGACCCGGGATCGGCACAGGCACTGTCGAGGTTGGTATCGGCTATAACGCCATCACCAAGGCGGGCATTTTAAGCGATACATATCGGACGGACCGGACAATACACTGGGCCGTAAATGTGAACACCAAGGGACAGAAAATCCCGGATCTAAAGGTTTATGACCTTCTGGTTTATGGAAAGCAAGCCAACTTTACTCTTTCGGATGACGACTTGATCGGCCTTGGAATCAGTAAGTCGGCTCTCACCGCCCATTATGGCCAGAAGTATGTCGAAGGATCATTTTCGACTAACGGAGCCCTAGGACTTGATATAACAGTCCGTCATATTACCCGCGATGGTAATGCAGTTGCGGATCTGCTGATCAGCAGTTTTGAAAATGAAAAAGTCTATAACGATACTTTTAAGTTTGACAGCCAGGTAGTGGATCCGGACATCTTTGCCGCGGCCAATAAGGACACTACGGTCTACAATACCGCTACGCTGTTCAGCGGCAGTGCAAAGCTGGACGAGGCGCTGGGATCGGTGAACTATCCCAGCAGGATGCTGGCAAAAGAAATGCTGGATAGAGATGTAAGCAAGCCTGTGCTGGAGGTAAACAGCGGCATAACCACAGATTTGAACAAGGGCTTTAACTACGAGGACAAGTCGGTGATCTTCCGTCTCAGCGTCAATGCCGACGGCCTGGATTTAACCGGCGCAACGAATGCCGCGGGCGAAACTTTGGGGAAAGCGACGGTTACGGATACGCTGCCTGACGGCTGGGAATTTGTGAACATCGCCGATGAAACCCAGTACTTGGTCTTTGAAGGTACGACAGGGTCCGCTGCAAGTGTCACCGCGACGGGCGGAGCCCTCGATGATACCGCAAAAACAGCCATAGGGCTCAGCGCAACACTCAGCGGTAAAACCGCTACCTTTATCTTCGACACACTGGACAAGCCCTATGTGATCCTGGTCAAGGCGAAGCCTTCCGACGAGACGATAAAGGGATACTTCAACAGCAATAAGGAAACAACGGTAACCAACAGCCTTAATTTGCATGCTGACAAGTGGACTCCAGGGGTTGGATCGACCCAGCAGGTGAAGATTAAAAGCGAGGTCCTGGGGAAAAAAGCGGATCGTTTGGAGAATGGAGTCGTGAGATGGACCGTGGATTACAAGCCCGCTGAGTTGGACATGAAGGGCGATTCTCTTACGGATGAGCTGCCCGTTGGCGCAGACCTGCGGATTTCTTCCACCGGAGCGCTGCTTATTGACGGAAACATCACGGTGCAGGCGTTGTCCCTGAAGTCCGACGGAACTTATGTTACGACTGGCGATGCATTAACGCTGGATCCCGGACCGAACGGCAACATTTCTTACGACAATGCTACGCGGAAGTTGACCTTTAAAATTCCAGGCGACGGAACAAAGGCATATCGTTTCGAGTACATCACCGACATTACCGGCGGAAAAGGAGATATAACGAATAAGGTATCTCTCTACGGCACCACCGCCGGAGGAATCGATCAAAGTGCGGTTTTCCCTGTTAAGGATGCTGATGCCAGCGCTACTATGGAGAGAACCGGCTGGATACAGATTACCAAAACAGATGGTCTCGGAAATGCTCTTTCAGGAGCGGAGTTCACGATCTTTGCCCTGGATGGAACAACCGTCATCAGGAAGGGCACC
>DLFX01000134.1 GCA_002482405.1 Firmicutes bacterium UBA7709
AAGCAGCCCTTTGAGATCAAAGCGAAGGAGGTCGTCATCGAGGCGGATTCCGACGCGGATTATCCCCTCCAGAAAAAAAGGCACAGCCTGGAATACCTGAGGGAGATCGCCCATCTGAGACCACGGAGCAACACCTTCTCCGCCGTTTTCCGCGTGAGGTCCCTGGTGGCCTACGCCATTCACCAGTTTTTCCAGGAGAACAACTTCGTCTACGTTCATACGCCGATCATCACCGGCAGCGACGCGGAGGGCGCGGGGGAAATGTTCCAGGTCACCACTCTGGATCTGGACAAACTGCCGAGAACTGAAAACGGCAAAATAGATTACAGCCAGGACTTCTTCGGAAAAGAGACGAATCTCACCGTAAGCGGGCAGCTTGAAGCGGAGATCTTCGCTCTCGCGTTCCGCAGCGTGTATACCTTCGGGCCTACCTTCCGGGCGGAGAACTCCAATACCGCAAGACACGCGTCGGAATTCTGGATGATCGAGCCGGAGGTCGCCTTTGCCGATCTCAGCGACAATATGGAGCTGGCGGAAAGCATGATAAAATACATTATCAATTACGTCCTCGAACATGCGAAAGAGGAGATGAAATTCTTTAACGAGTTTATCGATAAAGGAATTCTTGACAGGCTTGACAATATCGTCAGCAGCGATTTCGCGCGAGTCACCTACACGGAGGCCGTGGAGCTGCTGAAAAAGTCCGGCAGGGAATTTCAGTATCCCGTGGAATGGGGCATCGACCTTCAGACGGAGCATGAAAGGTATATCACGGAGGAAATCTTTAAAAAACCGGTATTCGTGACCGACTATCCGAAGGAGATCAAAGCGTTCTACATGAGGCTCAACGATGACCAAAAGACCGTTGCCGCCATGGACCTGCTGGTTCCGGGCGTCGGCGAGATCATCGGAGGCAGCCAGAGGGAAGAGCGCCACGATGTGCTGGTGAAAAGAATCAAAGAGCTCGGCTTAAAGGAAGAGGATTACTGGTGGTATCTGGATCTGAGAAAATACGGTGGAGTAAAGCACGCCGGCTACGGGCTTGGCTTTGAACGGATCATCATGTACATCACCGGAATGAGCAACATCCGGGACGTGCTCCCCTTCCCGAGAACGCCGAAAACAGCCGAATTCTAAAATGCCGCCGGGGTGTTCTCGAGGGAAACTCTTATCCCTGCGAGAACGCCCGCGGCTGTCTTGGAGACATATCTCATGAATTTATTTATTACAACCGTAAAGGACGGGGCCGTCAAGGGCGTCAAAACAGCGTTGATGCTTCTGAAAATCGTGCTCCCTGTTTACGCTGTCGTCGTCCTGCTCAAACATTCTCCTGTCATGCCTTTTCTGCAGAACCTCTTAGCCCCGACGATGAAATTTTTTCATCTCCCCGGGGATGGGATCGTACCGCTGATCACGGGCTTTTTCACCGATGAATATTCCACCATCGCCGTAATGAGCACCTTTGACTTCACCAAAGCGCAGATTACCACCATCGCCATGGTTGTGCTGGTCGCCCATTCGATGCCTGTGGAGTCGGCAATCGCCCAGAGAATCGGCCTGTCGGCGGCGAAGTTCGCTGTTTTCCGGCTCTGCTCCGCGATTGCCGTGGGGCTTTTGGTGGGATGGATCGGAGGTGTGATCGGATGAGCGCATCTGCAAACGCGATCCTGCATGAAATATTCTTCGGCGGTCTCGGAACCGCCCTGAACATGCTAAAGATATTGATCCCTTTGATGATCATCGTCGAAGTTCTCATGGTCTATAACGTAATGGAAAAGGTGGCGGATAAGCTTCAGTTTCTGGCGGGCGCGCTGGGGATGCAGAAACAGTCCATCTTTCCCCTGCTGGTAGGAGTGGTCATGGGGGTAACCTACGGAGCGGGAACCATAATTGAAATCAACAGAAAGACGCCGATACCCAAAAAGGATTACGTGTTGATCGGGATATTCATGTTCATCTGCCACGGTATCATAGAGACGACCTTTATCTTCAGCGTCGCAGGGGCCAGCATTCTGGCTCTCACCGTCGGCCGGCTGGCCATCGCTTTCGCCGTGACCGCGGCCGCCGCGAGGCTGCCTGTGATCAAAGGTATGGGAACCAGTCCGGACCCTGAAAAAAGCCGGCTTGATTGAAAAATATGGATGTGAATCCCTGGAATTGGTTAAATTAACCGATGGTACTCCGTCTCCTATTTTATTTGCTATTTAAGGGGAATGATGGTATACTGAAACCACTATGTGAAAATTTTATGGGAGGTCTGAAAATGAAAGGCTATACGAGCGACACGATAAGAAATGTTGCACTTGTGGGACACGGCGGAACCGGCAAAACCACGTTACTGGAAGCCGCATTGCTTGCTACGGGGGTAATTAACAGACTGGGAAAAGTTGAGGACGGAAACACGGTATCTGACTACGACAAGATGGAGATCGAAAAAGGTTATTCAATCAGTACATCCATCGTGCCGGTTGAATACAATAAGGTTAAAATTAATTTTATTGATACTCCGGGTTACTTTGATTTTATCGGGGAAGTAAATTCCGCGATGAGAGCGGCCGAAGCTGCGGTCATCGTTGTAGACGCCTCCTCCGGTGTTCAGGTAGGTACCGAAAAGGCATGGAACTCCTGCAAGGAATACAATATGCCGACTTTTATGCTCATTAATAAGATCGATAAGGAAAATGTGGACGTTGACAAGGTAATTGCGGATTTAAAGGCGAAGTTCGGAACCTCCGTGGTCCAGCTCTCCGAAAAGGAGGCCCTTACGGAGGCTGTTGCGGAAAGCGATGAAGAGCTTCTGGAAAAATATTTCGGGGGAGAAGAGTTCACGGAAGAAGAGTTCAACCGCGGGCTGGCGGCGGGTATCGCTTCCGGCAGCATCGTTCCCGTAATGACCTGCTGTGCGCTCTCCGGGAACGGAATCAAGGAATTTATGGACACGCTGATCAAATATGTTCCAAACGCAAAGAACCATGCGGAATATAAGGGCGTCGACGCGAAGGACGCTGAGATCTCCAGAAAGTGTGATCCGGCCGCACCGGTATCCGCATTTGTTTTCAAGACCATCGCCGACCCATTCGTGGGGAAGATCAACCTGATGAAGGTAATTTCCGGAAAGCTTAATTCCGGCATGGAAATATACAACACCAGAGCGGAAAAGCCTGAAAAGCTGGGCGCTCTGTTCTTTATGAGAGGAAAGGGTCAGGCGGAAGCGGATTCCGTTTCTGCCGGAGATATCGCCGCCGCCGCGAAGCTGCAGTTTGCCCAGACCGGGGATACGCTTTGCGACAAGGCGAATTTTATCAAATATCCCGCCGTTTCCTTCCCGGAGCCGTCTCTTTACATGGCGGTGGAACCGAAGGCAAAGGGCGACGACGAAAAGATCAGCTCCGGACTGCATAAGCTCATGGAAGAAGATCCTTCCTTCCTGATCACCAGAAATACGGAGACTCATCAGACCCTCATCGGCGGCCAGGGCGAAATTCAGATCGGAATCATCACCGCCAAGCTGAAGGACAAATTCGGCGTCAGCGTAGACCTGGTGGACCAGAAGATTCCGTACAGAGAAACCATCAAAGGCAGCTCCGACGTTCAGGGCAAGCATAAGAAGCAGTCCGGCGGCGCGGGGCAGTACGGAGACGTTCATATCAGATTTTCACCTTCCCAGGAAGTGTTCGAGTTTTCCGAAGAACTGTTCGGAGGCTCCGTGCCGAGGAATTTCGTACCGGC
>DLFX01000075.1:0-8810 GCA_002482405.1 Firmicutes bacterium UBA7709
GAAGTGGCGAAGCCACTTTTTTATCGCATAAAAGCAAGGAATCGCCCGCAAAATTATCTGAAATATTCGTTGACATGGATGATGATAAATGTTAACATGTGATAAAAAATGATAATAAATTCGATTTATACAGTACGAAAACCTTGTGGACAACATATAAATTCATTGACATAAATTAAATCACGGACGGCAGACATAGCGTGAAAGCTTGAAAATCAAGTTGCTTTAGAGCTTTGATAATTGAATAGATCCAAGTGAAATGAAATCAAACAATCGATACTAACTGTAAATAATGAAATTAACATGGAACAACAAAGGTTAACATTATTACGATTGCGAAAGGAGGTTACCGTTTCCGAATTTAAAATCTGACAGGACGGAAGATTTATGATTTGCAGTTAATACAATTGATTTTACAAGGAGGAGAATTATGAAAGGTAAAAAATTATTCGCTATTGTTCTTGCTATGCTGATGCTGATGGCGTCGGCAACAGGATGCGGCCAGAGCCAGTCAAATGGCGCGGCGTCCGACGATACGGCTGACAAATCAAAGGACTATGAGATTGCGGTAGTCGTCAAGATCGTTGGCATTCCCTTCTTTAATGTCATGGAAGACGGAGTGAAAAAGGCAGCGAAGGAATTCGGCGTAAACGCGTATGTCACAGGTCCCACCGACGCGGACCCGGCGCAGCAGGTAAAAATCATTGAAGACCTCATCGCAAAAGGTGTCGACGCGATCGTCGTAGTTCCAAACGATGCAAATGCTCTGAAGCAGGTGCTGAAAAAGGCCCAGGAAAAAGGAATCCTGGTTCTCACGACAGAATCTCCGGGACAGGAAGGGGCAGACTGGGATCTGGAGATGATCGACAACGCGAAATTCGCATATGAAGCGGTTGACGCAGCAGCGGCGGCAATTGGCGGAAAAGGCCAGTTTGCAATGTTTGTGGGAGGTCTTTCCGTTCCGCTACATAACACATGGGCAGATTATGTGCTTTCCTACACGAAAGAAAAGTATCCCGAAATGGTGCAGGTCACAGACAGAATCCCCTGCGGCGAAGACGCCGATCTTTCCCATACAAAGACTCTGGAGCTCCTTAAAGCCTATCCCGATTTAAAAGCCATAATCGGCTGGGGGAGCCTTGGCCCCATCGGTGCGGCGGAAGCATTGCGCGAAAAGGGATTGGTGGGAAAAGTAAGCATCACCGGAACTGTGGTTCCCAGCCAGGCCGCCCAGTATCTTAAAGACGGCTCGATTACGGAAGGAATTCTTTGGAATCCGGCGGATTCGGGCTATGCTTCCGTTTATACCGCAAAATATTTGCTCGAGGGAAAGGATCTGACCGCCGGCGACTTTGAAGTTCCTAATATCGGAAAACCGACGATAGAGGATAAAGTCATGATATTTGACGCCACCCTTGTAATAACGAAAGATAACGCAGAGAGCCTTGGTTTCTAAACATGCATCCAAAGACCAGCAGCCGCCGCTGTGGCTGCTGGTCAATCTATTGAAATTGGGAGAAATTTGATGGCTGAAAAATTTTTAGAGATTAAAAATCTCAGTAAAAGTTTTTATGGTGTTAAAGCACTGTCAAATATTGATTTTGAGCTTGAAGAGGGTGAAATACACTGTTTGGTCGGCAAGAACGGATCGGGAAAGAGCACATTGATAAAAGTGGTCGCCGGCGTATTAACACCTGATGAAGGCTCCGAAATCAGGATCATGGGGGAAAGGATAACCAATTTTTCAACTGCCGCCTTATTTGATAAGGGGATTAGAGTTATATATCAGGATCTGAGCCTGTTTCCGAACCTGACCGTCGCAGAGAACATCGCATTTTCAAGCAATATAGAGCGGGAATTCAAGTTGGTCAACTGGAATCAAATCAACGAGATGGCTCAAAAAGCGCTGGATAAGATCCAGGTAAAGCTTTCGTTATCTGATAAAGTGGAGGACCTTTCGATTGCGGACCGTCAGCTTGTGGCAATTGCGCGCGCGCTTACCGGAGACGCGAAGCTCATCATAATGGACGAACCCACCTCATCCCTCACAAGAAAAGAAGTGGACATTCTCTTCGGCGTGATCAGAGATCTGCAGTCGAAGGGTATGACGATATTATTTGTAAGCCATAGGCTGGATGAGATTCTGGAAATTGCCCAGCACATAACGGTAATCAAGGATGGCTTTAAGGTCGGCATGTACAAAAATGAAGAGATTGACGATAAAAAGCTCGCTTTTTTGATAAGCGGTGAAAACATTGAACATTCACAGAGCTTCCATCCGGTCGACAGGGAAAACGTTCTCCTCGAAGTAAAAAACTTATCGAGGCAGGGCGAGTATGAGAATGTTGATCTAAAGCTGTATAAGGGTGAAATACTGGGAATTATAGGGCTTTTGGGATCGGGGCGCACAGAGCTTGCTTTATCTATTTTCGGAATGAGCAAGCCTGATAAGGGAGAGATATTTGTAAAGGGTCAAAGGGTCGATTTTAAAAGCAATAAAGACGCAATAAAGGCCGGGATTGCTTACGTGCCTGAAGACAGGCTGTTGCAGGGGCTTGTGATAGATCAGACCATTGAGTCAAACATAGCGGTAACCATTATTGATAAGCTGAGAAGCAGGCTGGGCGTTCTGGATACGAAAAAAAGAAGAACTCTTACCGAAAGCTGGATAACAAGGCTTAACATCAGAAGCGCGAAGCCGGGAATAAGAGCAAGCGTGCTGTCGGGCGGAAACCAGCAGAAGGTTGTTCTTTCCAAGTGGTTGGAAACAGAACCAGGCATACTGATACTCGACGAGCCCACAAACGGCGTCGATATATCTGCCAAAAATGCGATTTATGAAATTATCAGAAGCCTTGCCGAGGAAGGCATGGGAATTATTCTCATATCTGACGAAGTCCCCGAAATTTACTATAACTGTTCAAGGGCCGACATCATGCGCGGGGGGCGCATTGTAAGAGAATATGATATGAGAGATGTTTCGGAAAGGGAGTTATATGATAATGTTATCAACTATGCAGAATAAAATGAAGAGCTTTTCCCGGACCCATGAATTCTATCTGTTATTGATAAACATATTATTTATTGCCATTTTGAGCGTCTTTGCAAAGGGCAGTTTCCTTACCTTGGAAAATTTTGCAGACATGCTGGTGGGCTATTCTCCGCTGGGCATCATGTCCGCGGGTGTGCTTGTAGTGCTGATTTCCGGCGGCATCGACATCTCCTTTACGGCCGTTGCCACAGTAGCCCAGTACATAATGGCGTTATTTATTCTCAACATAGGCGGAAATATCCTTATCGCGTTCGCTGTTGCGGCGGCTTCAGGCATCGCCCTTGGCTGTGTAAACGCCCTGCTTGTACCCTACCTGAAAGCCCCGGCGATCATTATTNNTGGGACGTTGATGTGGCTGAGCAGCGGCAAGTGGCTGTACAACTTTCCCGAGTGGTTTTCGGATAAAACGCCCTTTGCCAGCATGGCGCTTCCTCTTGCGATCCTGTTTTTCGCAATGCTCCTCACCAGCGTTATGCTACGCTACACAAATACCGGCCGAAAAATATTTGCCATAGGAGGCAATATGGAAGCTGCCAAAAGAGTGGGCATCAATGTGCTTAAAGTGCAGTTATTCGTCTATGCCTATGTAGGCCTGATGGCGGCTATGGGCGCTACCGTCCAGACATACATAGTACAGAACGTCGCTCCGAATTCCCTGATCGGCAATGAAATGCAGGTCCTTGCCATGGTCGTGCTGGGCGGAACAAGCCTCGTAGGCGGAAGAGGCACTGTGCACGGAACCGTGCTTGGCCTCATTCTGGTTGCGATGATAGGCAATGGGCTTGTGCTGCTGGGAGTTTCCTCCTATTGGCACAATTTCTGTATGGGCGTCGTCATATTGCTCAGTTTCTGTGTGACAGCGCTGCGCACTTCGAAAAGAGCGAAAGGAGACCGGTCATGAAAATCAGAACAGCATTTCAGAAAGCTCAGAAGGAAGCGCAGACGGAAAACGTATTTCTCCTCCTGCTTCTGGTCGTTTTAGTTCTGGCAATATCATTCCTTCAAAGGGATTTTCTGAGGCCCGGGACGCTTCAGTCCATTGCGTTTCAGCTTCCGGAGCTGGGTTTGTTGACCCTGAGCATGATGATACCGATGATAACCGGCGGTATCAATCTTTCCTGTATCGCCTCGGCTAACCTGTCCGGCATACTGATGGCCACAATAATGACCACATACATAGCGGAGGGGCAGGAAAACACTGCCATCGTCCTGGCTGCAATTGCAGCGGGCATACTGGTGTCCGTCCTTGTCGGACTTGCAAACGGCGTGGTAATCGCATACTTTAAGGTCCCTGCGATTCTGGCGACCCTCGGCATGCAGATGCTGATAAACGGCATTTGCCTTGTAATTACCAGAGGCAGGATCATATCCGGATATCCGGACAGCTTTGGCAATATCGGTTCGGGAAGCGTGGCGGGATTGCCCGTCCCTCTCATTATTTTTGCGATCTGTGCATTGCTGATGGTTTTCATAATCAAGAAGATGCCGATTGGCTCTCAAATTTATATGTTCGGATCAAATGCTACGGCGACGGGGTTTTCAGGCGTTAACACAAAGGCTATGATCTTAAAGGTTTACGCGATATCAGGATTCTTTGTGGGGATCGCATCCATCGTGCTGACCTCGCGCTTTAACTCGGCGAGCGCCGGATATGCCGAATCATATCTGCTGATCGCGGTATTGATTGCGGTGTTGGGCGGAATCAGCCCCAACGGAGGGAAAGGCCGGGTGTCCGGACTGGTGTTATCCGTACTGATCCTCCAGGTGGTTTCCAGCGGGCTGAATTTGCTCAGGGTAAGCCAGCATCTCACAACAGCTTTATGGGGCGTTATCCTGCTCCTGGCTGTAGCTGTAGGTTCCCGGCGTGAAAGCTAGAACGAACAGATAAAATTGCAGAAGACCTGCCGGAATTATATAATAAATTATTAGTACGTTATATTATTCAGTTAAATGGAGAAGTAAAATGAAGCAGTTGCCATATGTAAGAAGACGGGAGATCCTTGAAAGGCTGAAACAGCAGGATTGCGTTGATATTAATCAGTTAAGCCAGCAGTTTGATGTTTCATACATGACGATTCACCGGGATATTGAATATTTGAAAAAAAGCGGAGAGGTAGAGCGCGTCTACGGGGGAGTTGCAAGGGCCGAAAACGAATCGGAGAAATGCGGGGAGGCGATGGTATTGCCAAGTGATCTTACCATAGAGGAGCGGTTTAAAATAAATTCAAGCAGCAAAGCCGCTATCGCGAGAAAAGCCGCGTCTTATGTCAAAGATGGCGACGTCATCGGCATGGACGCCGGCACTACGATTTTACCCATGTGCGGATACTTGAGCAAGATGGAAATAACGGTTGTAACCAACAGCATAAGTGTTGCGCTGCAGTTCTCCAGTTCGCCTACCGTCAACGTTATCATGCTTGGCGGACTTTTGCGGAAAGCGTCGCTGACGATGATCGGGCCCCTTGTAACCGAAGTTGAGCAATATTTCAATTTAAATAAGTGCTTTATTTCATCCAAGGCCCTTTCCTTTGAGCAGGGGCTTACAGACGTTACAATGGAGGAGCCTAAAACAAAGCAGAGCCTGATCAGAAGATCCGGTGAGGTTTTCGTTCTGGCGGATCATACCAAGATAAACGAAGTATCTAATTTTATGGTTTGCGGATATGAAAAAATATCCCATATCATTACTAATCCCATTGACAGCATGACGGAAAAGCAGGGAGAGTGCCTGGAAAAGTTCAGCAAGAGAGGCGTAGATATAATATTTGCTGAGGAATAATCAGTTACAAGTTATAGGTTGTAAACATACTGTTTGCGGAAAAGGAGATAAGGCTTATGATTATGCTAAGTGAAAGAGAAGAAATAATTGAATATGGAAGACTGCTTATCAGCAAGGGGCTTACCAAGGGAACCGGCGGAAATCTAAGCATCTGTAACAGGGAGAAAGGGATGATGGCATTAACCCCGAGCGGTGTCGATTATTATGCTATGACCTCTAAAGATATTGTTCTGCTCGATGTTCAGACCGGGGAGATTAAGGATGGAAACTCGGTGCCCTCGAGTGAATGCGATATGCACAGGATATTTTATAAATATCGCTCTGACTTAAATGCGCTGGTGCATACTCATTCGGATTATGCCACTTCTCTATCATGCCTGAATGAAGGTCTTCCCGCTGTTGATTATCTCGTCGCACTTGCAGGGCCTGATGTGAGATGCGCCAAATACGCAACGTATGGTACCGTTGAGCTGGCGAGAAATGCCTTTGAATCGATGAAGGACAGAAATGCGGTGCTGCTTGCAAATCATGGCATTATTGCCGGTGGAGCGGATATGAAATCGGCTTTTAACGTGGCCGAGCAGATCGAATTCTGCTGCGGTCTGTATTACAGGGCGCGATGCATGGGAAAGCCGGTAGTTTTGCCCGAAGATGAAATGATAAGGATGATAGAACGCTTTAAGAACTATGGAGTAAGACCTGAACAGCACGAGTCTATATGAGCACTTAAACGGAGGCGGGATATGGATATAAAAAATATCGTCGGTCTGGATTGCGGTAATTCATCCTTCAGAGTCGTGCTTGGTAAATATGATGGAAAGACATTGGAAACAGAGGTTATCGACCAAACTCCGAACGGTATGATAAGGATCGGAGAATACTATTACTGGGATATGCTGAGAATATTTGAGGGCTTTATAGCATCTCTGAAAAAAGCGGTCAAGCGGGTTGGGAAAATTGATTCTATCGGCATATGCACCTGGGGCGTGGATTTTTCCATGTTTGACAGGCAGGGCAATATGATCGGCAATACTCTTTCCTACAGGAACCCTCTCGGGGAAGTCGCCTTAAATAAGCTGACCGAGAGCCAAAAGAGGGAGATGTTTTACCAGACAGGGATTCTATGCGACAAGATCAACTCTATTTACCGTCTTTCCATGCTGAAGGATATCATGCCTGACATGTTTTCCATTGCGGATAAGGTACTGATGGTGCCTGATATTTTAAATTACTTTTTGACAGGCGTAATGATAAACGAGCCCAGCGAATTGAGCACTACCCAGCTTATGGATTCAAAGACCAGAAAAATCAGCCCGGAAATCTGTAAAAAATTTAATATCCCGGAAAAATTATTCTGTGAGATAGGCGAGCACGGCAAACAAATCGGGAAGGTACAAAAATACATTCTGGATGAAATAGAGGCCGATTATGATATTCCGGTGATATGCGTTCCGTCTCACGATACGGCTTCAGCCGTTGTCGCAATCCCTGCAAGGGAAAAGGATTTTGTATTTATAAGCTCGGGCACCTGGTCCCTCATCGGGACTGAAACCGATGAACCATATATAAACGACGATATTCTAAACGCCTCGCTGACAAATGAGCTTGGAGCCTTTAACAAAATCACGCTTTTGAAAAACAGCGCGGGAATGTTTATCATTCAAAGGGTAAAGAAGGAATACGACGCGAAAATGAACAGAGCAAGCACATGGGATGAGCTTAATGAGCTTGGAGCGCATTATAAAGGACCGACACTTCTTTTCAATGTAAACAATATCAGGTTTTTTAATCCGCCTAAAATGTGTGAAGCAATATGGAACTATCTTATAGAAACAAATCAGGTTCAGGGCATGCTGGACTGGGGTGCAATTATCAGAGCCATCAATGAGTCCATGGCATGCAGTTACGCTGTGACGGTAAAGCAGCTGGAACGNNTTCCAGTATATACATAGCCGGCGGAGGATCGAAAAATATCATGGTAAACAGGCTTACGGCACAACGGACTGGTAAACCGGTTTATGCCTGCAGCAGCGAAAGCACAGTGTTAGGAAATATTGCATCACAGCTTAAAGCAATATATAAAGAGATGGATTTACCCCAAATAAGAGAAGTCATTGGAAATTCGATCTCGATAAACGAATACCGGGAGGCTTTGGAAGGCGCTGATGTCGTCGAAAGATACGAACAAATGCCATAAAATCCGGCGAGTGTCAGAAAGGGCGGACAGCCCTTTCTTTTCTTTATTTTTTATAAATAGATGGTTTTAGAACGCCTGTTTGTGATATAATAATAAAAAAGATTTGGAAGGGTAATTGTGATATTATGTGGGAAAGTATCGTACCTGAAAATATAAGAGATAAATACGAGCTCCACAATTTTAATAACGCTGTCGAAATCCTTGCTCAGGCCCATTTAGCAGAATATCGTGAAATCATACGCATGCTGGACAACTTTAGTATTCAGATTGAAGATATAATTTCTCCCGGAGGGAACGAATCATTAATGCCAAAGAAAATTTCTTCAATTCTTAGGCCGTTGGACTGGAGAGAGGTTAAAATTACAGGTGACCTAATCATCAAACTTCACTCAAGAGCCCCGAGCGCCACAACGGAGTTCACCATTCATGATTACATAGACGGACATAACATTGATTATNNCCCGTTGCCTTTGATATGGAATGGAACAGCAAGGATCAAACCTTTGATCGGGACTTGTATGCTTTGAGAACTTTTTATGAGTGCGGCGTTATTTCCTGTGGAATAATTATGACTAGAAGTGAAAGCATGAATGATATTTTTGAAGAATTGGGTGTAAAATCGAAATATGGTGCGAGCACTACATGGATGGGGAAACTTCTTCCGCGTATACGGTCGCGGAGACACGGAGGCTGTCCGCTGTTTATTGTTGGTATCACCCCTTCTGTGGTAACGGATTGGAGGAGAACATAATGTCAGTTGCAAATGTTTTATATCATAAGGA
>DLFX01000075.1:8868-17738 GCA_002482405.1 Firmicutes bacterium UBA7709
AAGTGGCCCCGGAGCATAAAAGGCTTAACAGATATCCTACTATGTCATTGGAAGAGATAAAAAGCTTGCCGGTTTCACAGGTTTCAGCAGAGACTTGCCATCTTTATCTCTGGGTGCCCAATGCTCTGCTTCCGGACGGGCTGGAAGTTCTTAATGCATGGGGTTTCCAATATAAAAGCAATATCGTCTGGGAGAAGATAAGAAAAGACGGCGAGCCGGATGGAAGAGGCGTAGGATTCTATTTTAGAAATGTGACAGAACTCTTGCTTTTTGGCGTGAAAGGTCCAAATGCAAGAACGCTTCCGCCTGCCAGGAGTCAGGTAAATTTGATTCGCGCTCAGAAAAGAGAACATTCCCGTAAGCCTGATGAAATGATTGATTTAATCGAGAGCTGCAGCAGCGGTCCATACCTTGAGCTCTTTGCACGAGGTGAGCGAGAAAACTGGGTGCTTTGGGGAAATCAGGCGAATGAAAAATATGAGCCGGACTGGAATACTTATAAAAACGCAACTTGCGCTTTATATTAAGAATATGACCGGCAGGAGAACAGACTCAAAATGACGATCACAAACAATATCCATGACACGGCGCTTCTCTTTGAAGGCGGGGGAATGCGCGCCAGCTATACCGCCGGATTCTTGAACAATCTGCTGGAAAACCAAATCTACTTCGATTATGTGGCGGGAATTTCCGCTGGATCGAGCCACAGCGTCAACTATCTCTCAAGGGATATTTGGCGCTCGAAGCATTCCTTTGTCGATCTGGTCCTGGATCCGAACTTTGGCGGTTGGAGATCATTTTTTAAAGGGGAAGGATACTTCAGGGCGCAGTATATCTATGAAGAAACACACTTTCCCGGCGCTTCACTGCCCTTCGACATGGACACCTTTCTGGAAAATCCGGCGCGGCTCCGGGTCGGCGCCTTTGACCGGGNNGCAGCGGGGAGATCACCTATTATTCAAAGGACGACATGCCCACTGTGAACGATCTGATGAAGATCGTCCGGTCTTCGTCATCCCTGCCCATATTCATGCCTCCGACCTATTACAACGACCGCTGTTACGTGGACGGCGGGCTGGGCGGGGGGATTCCTCTGGATATCGCCCAAAAGGATGGAATGAAAAGATTTTTCGTCGTCCTGACCAGGGAGAGAGGATATCGGAAAAAGCCCGTCAGGTATAGGGGTTTTTTCAAAACCTATTACCGGCAATATCCCGCGGTAGCCGAAGCTCTCTTGAACCGGCACGCGGCGTATAACCGGATCCTGGACGAACTGGAGGAGTTGGAGAGCGAGGGTAAGGCATACCTTGTCTATCCGGATTCCATGCCTGTATCAAACCGTGAAGTCAATTATCGCAAATTGTCCGAAAGTTATCGACAGGGCTATGAGCAGGGCCGCAGAGATTTACGGAAATGGAAGGAATTCCTGTCGAAGTAGCATTGTGGATAAGTATTGACGAAAAATGTCGAAGGAGCAGGATAAAGACTGGTATTTCAACGATTGAGTTCTTGAGGGTTTTCCACAGCCCCCTGTGTATATTATTGTATACAATTTATTTACACATGTGGATAATGAGCATAAACCTTAAAAATCAGCCAATCAGGGCTGTTGACAAAATCCGCGGTTTTTCCACTGCCGGCACGTACATTACAACAGGAAAACAATATTTTTTGCAGCAAAAAGCGACCCAAATCGATCGAAACCGGATTGAGTCGCTTTCTTTGTTTTACGGAAAGGCTTTTTTTCTATTATCGCATTTATTCTACCGTGATTACGGAAACGGGGCAGCTCTCGGCAGCTTCCTTCGCGGAGTCCTCGGCGCCGGAAGGCACGTCCTCTGTGATTACTTCTGCCAGGCCGTCGTCTGCCATCTGAAACACTTCCGGACAGATTGACGGACAGAGCCCACAGCCAATACAGCCTGAACGATCAATTGATGCTTTCATAATATTTTCCTCCTATTTCAATTTTTAAAATTTGTCAAAACTTCCGATATATAATTTGGGTTATTATCTCTTCTATTATACCGCCTTTCGGCATAATCATTCACCGATTTGCCATAAGCCGGAAGGTCGGCGTGCCGGCTTTTAAAACACTACGGTCAGCATGAACTTCATGGGCTCCGGCGCAAAGACAGCGTGAGGTACTTCCGCCGGCATTACGATGGTCTCTCCCGCTTTAACGCTGTATTTATCGCCTCCGATAGTGATTTCCGCCTGCCCGTCGAGCACATAGACCATGGCGTCGCCGTGAGAGGAATGGGTGCTGATCTCTTCTCCCTGATCAAAGGAAAACAAGGTCAGGCTTACGCTGGGATTCTGGACGAGAGTTTTGCTGACCACCTGCCCGTCCTGGTAGGATACCAGGCCTGCAAGGCTCTGGACTTTCGCCGCCTCAATATTTTTTAAAATTTTATTGCTCATTGTATCCCCTCTTTCTATCTTTCATAATAACGTATTAACTTTACTTTCTGATGGAATCATATCATAGAAGGAAAAATGAACTTGTTGCACATGCAACGGAAAAAATGAATTTATTGTCGTCCAAAAAAGTTTGTTCATTTGCGGGAAAATGCTGGACATATTTATCGGAGATATGGTAAAATTGTGCGATAAGAAAGATAGAAAAATTAAATATTGGAAGCTATCGTGAATGAATAGGGACGGTCATTTGGTGGGGCTTTTTATCCTACACCCAAAAGATCGATTCTTATTTTTTTGTTTTGCAGGCAGAATCAGCAAATCATATTTTGCGGTTTTGCCGCATATGTTCGCCGGCAATTCGCGATATCCATTGAGGCGGGCTTGTAAAGGAGAGGTGGTAGTGTGACGACGAAATTTATTTTTGTTACGGGAGGCGTTGTATCTGGATTAGGAAAGGGCATAACCGCCGCTTCGCTGGGCAGATTGCTGAAGGCGAGAGGTTTTAAAGTTGCGGCTCAGAAGCTGGATCCGTATATCAATGTTGATCCTGGAACCATGAGCCCGTATCAACACGGAGAAGTCTATGTAACGGAGGATGGCGCGGAAACCGACCTGGATCTGGGTCATTATGAGCGTTTTATCGATGAGGATCTAAACCGGTACTCCAACCTTACGACGGGAAAGGTCTACTGGAATGTTCTGTCCAAGGAGCGGGCCGGGGAATACCTCGGAAGCACCGTTCAGGTGATTCCCCATATCACCAATGAAATTAAGAAATTTATCTATTCGGTTGGAACCGTTGAGGAGAAAATCCATGCGGATATTGTAATTACCGAAATCGGCGGCACTACCGGCGATATCGAAAGCCAGCCGTTCCTTGAAGCCATCCGGCAGGTTTCTCTCGAAGCGGGAAAGGAAAACTGTCTGTTCATTCATGTTACGCTGGTACCGTACATCAAAAGTTCCGGGGAGCATAAATCCAAGCCAACCCAGCATTCCGTCAAGGAGCTGAGGGCTATGGGGATTTCACCGGACATCATCGTAACCCGGTCCGACGAACCCATCGAGGAGGATATCAAGCAGAAGATATCCCTGTTTTGTAATGTAAAACCGGACTGCGTCATTGAAAATATGACGGTTCCGATTCTGTATGAAGCTCCGCTGATGCTGGAAGAGAGCAATTTTTCCGAGATCGTCTGCCGCGAGCTGTCCCTTCCGAACCGCCCCGGTGATATGAGCGACTGGATCGCTATGCTGGATCGCGTCAGAAAAAGGGACAAGTCTGTCAGGATCGCAATCGTAGGGAAATATGTGAGGCTCCACGATGCGTATCTGTCCGTTGCGGAAGCTTTGAACCATGCCGGATATGAAAACGGATGCATCGTTGAGATCAAGTGGGTCGATTCGGAAGACGTCTCAGAAGATACCGCGGCGGCGCTTCTGGGAGACTGCCAGGGGATCCTTGTCCCCGGCGGATTCGGAGACCGGGGGATCGCCGGCAAGATCATCGCCGCCGGATATGCGCGGGAAAACAACATCCCTTATCTGGGGATATGCCTGGGAATGCAGATCGCGGTGATCGAGTTTGCCCGGAAGAAGCTGCATCTGGATGACGCCGATTCCAGTGAATTCAACCCTGACGGTCCCCATTCTGTAATAGATTTCATGCCGGATCAGTACGGCGATATTCCAAAGGGAGGCACCATGCGCCTTGGCGCCTACCCCTGCAGGATCAAAGCGGGGACCATGATGGAGAAGGCCTATGGAAAAGAGCTTATTCAGGAGCGCCACCGCCATAGGTATGAGTTCAACAACGAATACCGTGACAGGATAGAAGCGCAGGGGATGGTCATTACCGGCACTTCTCCCGACGGCCGGCTGGTAGAAGCTGTTGAGATTCCGGAAAACGACTTCTTTGTGGGAGTTCAGTACCATCCGGAGTTCAAGAGCAGGCCCAATCAGGCCCATCCGTTATTCAGAGAGTTTGTAAAGTCAGCTTTATTCAGCAAATAAAACAGGAGGATAAAATATGGAAACGAAACAATTAGATCCGGCGGTCCCTAAAACCGTGAAAAAGTGGAAGTGCCTCGTTTGCGGCTATGAAGCCGAAGGCCCTGAACCACCTGAATCCTGCCCCGTATGCGGCGTCGGACCGGACCAGTTTGAAGAGATCGCGTCTGCCGAAACGGAATTTGTTTCCGAAAAAGCGGAGCGCTTTATCATTATCGGCAACGGCGCGGCGGGAACCACGGCCTGTGAAGAGATCAGAAAGCGGAACAGGAATTGCAGCATCGAAATCATATCGACGGAAGACGTCGTAGGCTATAACCGCCCGATGCTTACAAAGGGCATTTTGTCGGAGGTCGCCCCCGGCGATTTCTATATCAAACCCGAGGAATGGTATCGGGAAAACAACATCAAGCTGACCCTGGGCGTTACGGTAAGGGAAATCCGGAAGGACTCCGGGGAAATCGTTCTGGACAACGGGGAAACCAGGAAATACGATAAACTGATTCTGGCTACCGGAGCCGAGGCGTTTATTCCTCCCATCAAAGGAGCCGATCAACAGGGCGTCACCGCGATTCGTTCGCTGGAAAGCGTAAAAAAGCTGAAGGAGCTTCTGAAGCAGGTGAATAAAGCGGTAGTTATCGGCGGCGGAATTTTGGGGCTGGAAGCCGCCTGGGAGTTGAAACAGGCGGGCAAAGAGGTTACCGTCATCGAGCAGTCGCCGAACATCATGGGAAAACAGCTGGATGAAAAAGGTTCCGCGCTGCTGAAGGCCGCCACCGAAAAATCCGGAATCCAGGTGATCACAGGCAAGGCAATAGAAGAGATCACAGGCGATGGGAAAGCGACGGGCGTAAAGCTTGCGGACGGAACCTTTGCAGACGGAGAGTTGATCATCCTTTCCACGGGAGTGCGCCAGAACATCGGGCTTGCGGCGGATGCGGGACTCGCAACGGGCCGTTCCATCAAGGTCAACGACAGGATGGAGACCACCGCGGAAAATATTTATGCCTGCGGCGACTGCGCCGAATACAACGGAGTGAACTATGCGATCTGGGGCCAGGCTGTGGAGATGGGAAAGGCGGCGGGGATCAACGCCGTAGGAGATGAATACAAATATGAAGCCTTTATTCCGTCCAATGCGTTTACCGGCATGGGGACGGCCCTGTTTGCAGTGGGGGATAACGGCAAAGACCCGGAAAAGAACTACGAGGACATCGAGGTTTACGACAGCGTGAAGAACACCTATGAAAAACTGTATTTCGTGGACGACAAGTTCTGCGGCGGCATTCTTCTGGGCGATGTGTCAAAATCCGCCAGGTTATTGGAGGCCTACAAGAACCAGTCTCCCATGGCGGAATTTCAATAGGATTAAAAAAAGTGCAGCAATCAATTGAGTTGATTGAACTGCACTTTTATTTTATTTTCCGTTAACGGCCTTTATACTTCTGCTGTGTGGCAAGACCGCCCCTAATATGGCGTTCCGCCTTATTATTATCTAAAACGGTCTTGACCTCGTGGGCCAAACCTGGGTTTATCTCAAGCAGCCTTTCAGTAATATCCTTGTGGACTGTGGATTTGGATACCCGAAACTTTTTAGCGGCTGCCCGAACCGTCGAGTTGGTCTCGAGTATGTATCTGGCGAGTTCCAGCACCCGCTCTTCTATGTAATCCTTCATATTTTAGATTTCACCACCTTCATATATTTGTGCATTACTTTGTTCCTGGCTTTCACCAAATAGCCCCGGTTGACAAGGGTCTGCACGCCGGAGGCTATCAAATTTCTTTACAACATATATATGTAGGACGAGACAGCGATATGCGGAAAAATGTTTTCTTTGATAACATGCGGAGGTGGCTGCCAGGCATATTTCCTCTTCAGGTCTTCCGGGGGAATACCCCCTGGCACGGCGCTGATTGAAAATAGCATTGAAAGCATGCATTAAGGGAAGGTGAATAAAAATGCATTTAAGTTAATAAATATTCAAAAAGTCGTTGACTTTGTTCCAAAATGGGGCGTATAATAGTAGAAATGCAATTTTGAAGAGGAGTTTTTTGAGCGCAGGATTCGGGAAGGAGCAGGCGGAGTGGGATATAAAGTTTTTATTGACGGACAGGAAGGAACCACAGGTTTAAAGATACGAAAACGCCTGCAGGACAGAGAGGACCTCGAGGTGCTTTTCATCGCCGGGCCCGACCGGAAGGATGTGGAAGCGCGGCTTGAGATGATGAAAAAGGCGGACATTTCGTTCCTGTGCCTTCCGGACGCCGCCTCCAAAGAAATTGCCGCAAGGGCGGATAAGGACCGCAGAATCCTGGATACCTCCACTGCCCATAGGACCGATTCGGGCTGGATTTACGGATTTCCGGAGCTTTCCGAAACCCAAAGCGAAAAGATCAGGGGTTCAAACCGGGTAGCCGTTCCGGGCTGCCATGCGACAGGTTTTATCGCGCTGGTGAAGCCGTTGATTTCCCTGAAGATCATAGACAGAGACTATCCGCTGCTCTGCCATTCCCTCACCGGATACAGCGGCGGCGGAAAAAGCATGATCTCCCTCTACGAAGGAGATCGCACAGATCCGTTGTATGACAGCCCAAGACAGTATGGACTTGATCAGAACCATAAGCACCTGCCGGAGATGATCTCCGCAACAGGGGCCGGATATCCGCCGGCCTTTCACCCCATCGTCGCCGATTATTACTGCGGGATGATGGTTACCGTAACGCTTCACCGCAGGCTGATGAACAAAAAACTGAAGCCGGAGCAGCTTCGACAGGCCCTTGAGGAATATTATCAAAACCGGCCGGTGATCCGGGTAAAAGGAACCGACGAGGGTTCCGAGGGCGGGTTCATGGCGGCCAACGCCCTTGCGGACACAGACGGGATGGAGCTCCGCGTTTTGGGGAATCAGGATGTGATAACCCTCGCCGCCCGATACGACAATTTGGGCAAGGGGGCGTCGGGGGCCGCGATCCAGTGCATGAACATCATGCTGGCTCTGCCCGAAGAGAAAGGATTGGTTTTATGACGGAGGCAAAAGCGCTTGCCGAGGCGCGGTCCTACATACGGACGGTTGACGAAGCCGCTCTGGGGAAATACGCCGGCAAAACCGTTCTGATCAAATACGGCGGCAACGCGATGACCAACGAAACGCTGAAAAAGGCGGTCATGAAGGATGTCGTGCTCCTGGCCCGGCTGGGCATAAAGGCGGTATTAGTTCACGGAGGCGGGCCTGAAATCAGCAATATGCTGAAAATCATGGGCAAGGAGACGAGATTTATAGACGGCCTCCGGTACACCGATGCGGAAACGGCGGAGGTGGCGGCGATGGTCCTGGCGGGAAAGGTGAACAAGGGCCTCGTCTCGCTGATTCAACAGCAGGGGGGAAGGGCGATAGGTCTTTGCGGTCTGGACGGCGGCATGCTCCATGTGAAGAAGCTGCAAAGCGGGATCGATCTGGGATTTGTGGGAGAGATCACAAAGGTGGATATCAGGCCCATCGCCATGGCTCTGGATAACGGGTTTATTCCCGTCATCGCCACAGTGGGTGCTGATGCGGCCTGTCAGATATACAATATCAACGCGGATACGGCGGCTGCCGCAATCGCAGGGGCGCTGAAAGCGGAAAAGCTGATTTTCATGACCGACGTGAAAGGGCTTCTGCAGGAAAAGGACAGGGAGGAGACGCTGATTTCAAGGGTCGGCGTAGGAGAGATTCCGGAGCTTGTGGAAGCAGGAATCATTTCCGGGGGTATGATCCCGAAGCTCCAAAGCTGCGTTGAAGCGATCAAAGGCGGCGTCAGGGAAGCGGCAATCATCGACGGCAGGGCCGGACATTCCATTCTCATGGAACTGCTTTCCGGAGAACGGACCGGAACGCTGTTGTATCAAGATTATCAGGATCGAATCGATTGAATATTTATTAAAGGTAAAGATATAGGGGGCATCATTGTGAACAGTTCAGAAATCAAGGAAAGAGACAGACGGTATGTCTTAGGGACTTACGCGAGAAACGATCTCTGCATCGTCAAGGGGTCCGGCGCAGCGTGCTATTCCCCGGAAGGAAAGAAGTACATCGATTTTTCGTCAGGGATAGGCGTGAACTCCCTGGGGTATTCCGACAGAGGCTGGATCAAAGCGGTGACGGAACAGCTGGAAAAGGTGCAGCACAGCTCAAACCTGTTCTATACTGAGCCCTGCGGGGAACTGGCTGAAATGCTGATCAAAAGGACCGGCTACGACAAGGCCTTCTTCTGCAATTCCGGCGCGGAGGCCAACGAGGGAGCCATAAAAGCGGCCAGAAAATACAGCCGCATGAAATACGGAGAGGGCAGATACGGGATCATAACCATGAGGGATTCCTTTCACGGCCGAACCATGGCAACCATTACCGCCACGGGACAGGACAATTATCATCAATATTTCGATCCCTTCGTAG